>JBBDTH010000124.1:0-25402 GCA_040904505.1 Rhodospirillales bacterium
CGTGCCGCCGTCGGTACGGCTGATGTTTTGCAGGCCCGCCATCAGGGCGGTCACGTTCTGGGCGATTTTGTCTTGCCCGTCTTCGTAGGTTTTGGCGATCGCGCGCAGGATGTCGGGAAAACCCGGACGGCCGTACCGCGGGCTCGAAGGAAAATACGTGCCGCCCCAAAACGGCTCGGCTGCGGGCGTTAAAAACATGGTCAACGGCCAGCCGCCGTGTTCGCCGAGTAGCGCGAGCGCGGCTTGATAAATATTGTCGACGTCGGGCCGTTCCTCGCGGTCGACCTTGATGTTGACGAAGAGATTGTTCATGAGCGCCGCGATCTCGTCGTTCTCGAAACTCTCGTGCGCCATGACGTGGCACCAGTGGCAGGCGGCATACCCCACCGACAGCAGGATCGGCTTGTTTTCCGCCTTGGCGCGCGCGAACGCATCCGGCCCCCACGGCATCCAGTGAACGGGATTTTCCTTGTGCTGCAGAAGATAAGGGCTGGTTTCGTTAGCCAGAAGGTTTTGGGTCATGATATCCGTTCGGTGGAACGATAAAAAATAGGATCGAAAAACTTACCTAAGGACGATGGCCGCGTCCCACAACAGGAGGCGGCTAGGTTTCGGACCCCGAGGTATCGGCGGTTTTTATAATTAATAATACATGTATTTTTTAGCTTATATGAAAACGGTGAATTTTGCCTCTAAATGGCGGTGCGAACGGCGATAATGCCATGATGTCTATAACAACCGATACGATATTCGCCTTGGCGAGCGGCTCGGGGCGCGCCGGAATCGCGGTTATGCGGATTTCCGGTCCGGCAACGATGACGGCCCTGGAATCCCTGACGGGCCGGGGCGGATTCGAGCCGCGTTCGTTGACGGGGGTGACGGTGAGCGCGCCCGGTACGAAAGACGCGATCGACCGAGCGCTTGCGGTCTGGATGCCGGGGCCCGGGAGCTATACGGGCGAGGACGTGGCGGAGCTGCATGTACATGGCGGTCGGGCGGTCGTCGCGGCCGTGACGGAGGCGCTGTCAGGATTGGCGGATCTGCGCCCGGCGGAGCCCGGAGAGTTTACCCGCCGGGCCTTTCAAAACGGCAAGCTGGACCTGACGGCGGCCGAGGGCCTGGCCGATCTGATCAACGCCGAAACCGACGCGCAGCGCCGCCAGGCCCTGCGTCAGCTCAAGGGCGATCTCGGCGCGCTCTACGAGGGTTGGCGCGACGGCCTGGTGCGCGCGCTGGCGCACCTCGAGGCCGGCATCGATTTCATCGAGGAAGACCTGCCGGCGGATCTAGAACGGGACGCCCGCGCCGGTCTCGCGGAGATCCACCGGGCGATTGTCGGCCACCTGGCCGACGCCCATCGGGGCGAACATCTACGTAACGGCCTGCGGATCGCTATCATCGGCCCGCCGAACGCCGGAAAATCTAGTCTTCTCAATTGCTTAGCGAAAAGGGACGTGGCCATCGTCGCGGCCACCGCGGGGACCACCCGGGACATTATCGAAGTCCATCTCGATCTCGGCGGCTATCCGGTCGTCCTGGCCGATACGGCGGGCCTGCGCGAAAGCGCCGACCCGGTCGAGGCGGAAGGGGTCCGGCGCGCCGGCGAACGGGCCCGGGAGGCCGATCTCCGGCTGGCGGTTTTGGACCGGGCGTCCTGGCCGGCCATCGATGCCACGACGGCGGCCCTGGTGGACGGCGATACCCTTGTGGTGATCAACAAAACCGACCTCGGCGAACCGGCCGCACCCCTTGAAATCAAGGGCCGCCCGGCCCTTGCGATTTCGGTGAAAACGGGCGCCGGGATCGAGGCATTATTGTCCGCGCTCGGTCGCGAGGTCGCCGAGCGATGCCATCTGAGCGCCGCGCCCGCGATTACCCGGGCCCGCCACCGCCGGGCCCTGGAGGACTGTCGGGAGGCCCTGGAGAGGGCGCTCGGCGCCCGGGCCCCGGAACTGATCGCCGAAGACTTGCGACTTGCCGTCCGGGCCCTCGGCAGGATCACGGGCCGGGTCGACATCGATGATATCCTGGACGTGGTTTTCCGGGATTTTTGTATCGGAAAATAGGAGGGGATTCAGGGGCGAGGTATTGTTTCACGTGAAACAGTATTCATGAATGAAGCCAAACGGGCCGCAATCGGCGTTTCACGTGAAACGCCATCCGGCGGATACGACTTCGTTTGACTCGGCCTTGGCTCGGACATAGAGTGCCGCAATGTCGATAAACCCCGGAAAACCCTACGATGTCATCGTCATCGGCGGCGGGCACGCGGGCTGCGAAGCGGCCGACGCCGCGGCCCGGCTCGGCGCGCGCACGCTGCTGATCACCCATCGCATCGAGACCATCGGGGAGATGTCGTGCAATCCGGCCATCGGGGGCCTGGGAAAGGGCCATCTGGTGCGCGAGATTGACGCGCTCGATGGCCTCATGGGCCGGGCGATCGACAGGGCCGGCATCCAGTTCCGGATGCTGAACCGGCGCAAGGGGCCGGCCGTGCGGGGCCCGCGCGCCCAGGCCGACCGCAAGCTCTATCGGCGGGCGATCCTGGACCTGCTGCGCGAGCGGGAAAATCTCGATCTTCTGGCCGCCGAGGTCGCCGATTTGACGTTCGATGCCGCCGGCGCGCTTCACGGCGTCAGGATCGCCGACGGGCGAAAAATCGCGGCCGGGGCGGTCGTGGTCACCACCGGCACGTTCCTGCGCGGCCTCATCCACATCGGAGAGACCCAGATTCCGGCGGGCCGGGTCGGTGAAAAAGGCGCGACCGGCCTGTCCTACACTTTCAAGCGGATCGGCTTCGCCTTGGGCCGCCTCAAGACCGGCACGCCGCCCCGACTCGCCGGCAAGACGATCGATTGGGCCGCGCTCGAGGCTCAGCCCGGCGACGATCCGCCGGTGCCGTTTTCGTTCATGACGGCGGCCATCACCACCCCTCAGATCGCGTGCCATCTGACCGGCACCACGGCGGCGACCCACGCGCTGATCCGCGCCAATCTCACGCGCTCGCCGATGTACTCCGGCCGGATCAAAAGCACCGGTCCGCGCTATTGCCCGTCGATCGAGGACAAGGTCGTCCGGTTCGCCGAGCGCGAACGCCATCAGATTTTTCTCGAGCCCGAGGGCCTCGACGACGACACGGTCTATCCCAACGGAATTTCCACCTCGCTGCCGAAAGAGGTCCAGCTGGAACTCCTGAAAACCATCCCCGGCCTCGAAAACGCCGCGATGGTCCGGCCCGGGTATGCCATCGAATACGATTACGTCGATCCGCGCGAGCTCGCGCCGACGCTCGAAACCCGGCGCGTTCCGGGCCTGTTTCTGGCCGGGCAGATCAACGGCACCACCGGCTATGAAGAGGCCGGCGCGCAAGGCTTGATGGCCGGGCTGAACGCGGCCCTGCGCGCGGCGGGCGGCCCGGCGTTTACGGTCGACCGGGCGGACGCCTACATCGGCGTCATGATCGACGATCTGGTCACCCGCGGCGTCACGGAGCCTTACCGGATGTTCACCTCGCGCGCCGAATACCGGCTCAGCCTGCGCGCGGACAATGCCGATCGGCGCCTGACGGGAAAGGGGATCGCCGTCGGTTGCGTCGGCCCGGATCGGGCGCGGGCGTTCGCGGTAAAAACGGCCGCTCTCACGCAAGTCCGCGCGCGTCTCGAGGCATTGGTTGCGACCCCGAACGAACTGGCTCGGCGCGGCGTCGCCGTCAATCAGGACGGTATTCGCCGGCGCGCCTGGGATCTGCTGGCGTATCCGGATATCGATTTGAGCCGGCTTGGCGAGGTTTGGCCGGAGCTGGCCGATATCGCACCCGCGATCGCCGAGCAGACGGAGATCGAGGCGAGCTATAGCGGGTATATCGAACGCCAGGACGCCGACATCCGGGCGTTTAAGCGCGATGAGTCCCTGGACCTGCCGGCGGACATCGATTACGGGGCCGTGCCCGGACTATCCAACGAAGTGCGCGCGAAGCTCGGCGAGTCGCGCCCGGCGACCCTTGGTGCCGCGTCGCGGATTCCGGGCATGACGCCGGCGGCGATCACGATTCTGCTCGGCTATCTTCGCCGCCGGGAAAACCGCCTGTCGGCCTGACGCCGACGCGCTTCGTTTCACGTGAAACAGTTTCGGATCATCGCAACGGCGCAGGTGCGACTTGAAAACACAATCGTTCGGGGCACGGGAATTTCAAACGCGAACGGGCGTTTCCGATGACGATCTTGAACGGCTTCGTCGTTACGCCGACGTGCTGGCGCACTGGCAGCAGCGTATGAACTTGGTATCGCGCTCGAGTCTGAACGATCTCTGGCACCGCCACATGCTCGATTCCGCGCAACTCAAAACGCATCTGCGCGCCCCGGATAAAATCATTCTCGATCTCGGCAGCGGCGCCGGTTTTCCCGGACTCGTTCTCGGCATCATAACGCCCGGCCCCGTGCATCTGGTGGAAAGTCATGGGCGTAAATGCGCGTTTCTCAAAGAGGCGGCCCGGGAAACCGGCGCCAATGTCGTTATCCATAACGAGCGAATCGAACAACTCGAACCGTTCGCCGCGGATGTCGTGACCGCCAGGGCGCTGGCGCCGCTGACGAATTTGCTGACTTATGCGGCGCCGTTTCTGGCCGAAAACAGCCGCTGTCTGCTTTTAAAAGGCGCGAAAGTCGAACAAGAATTGACGGAATCGCGAAAAAAATGGAATATGAGCGTTACCGAGGCGAAAAGCATTTCCGATCCCTCAGGAACCGTCTTGATCATTGAAGGGATTTCTCGACGCCATGACCGAGCATCTCATTAAGCAAATGCCGACAAAAAGCAGAATCCTTGCCGTCGCGAATCAAAAGGGCGGCGTCGGGAAAACGACGACGACGATCAACCTCGCGACGGCCTTGGCCGCGGTCAAAAAGAAAGTTTTGATCATCGACCTCGACCCGCAGGGAAACGCCAGCACCGGCCTCGGCATCAAACCCGAATCGCGCGAACGCAATACCTATCATGTCGTGATCGGCGAGTATCCGCTGGCAGAGGCGATTTACGAAACCGAGATTCCCGGATTGCACCTGGTGCCGTCCGGCATCGATCTGACCGGCGCCGAAATCGAACTCATCGATTTCGAGCGGCGGGAGTATTGCCTGAAAGACGCGCTCGAAGGCATCGAGGAAAAATTCGACTACGTGCTGATCGATTGTCCGCCGGCTTTGGGTCTCTTGACGGTCAACGCGCTGGTCGCGGCCCAAGCCGTTCTGGTTCCCTTGCAATGCGAATTCTTCGCGCTCGAAGGCATCAGTCATTTGTGCCGAACCATCGAGCGGGTCGCCGGCAAATTTAATCCGGGGCTCGATATACAAGGTATTGTATTAACGATGTTCGATAAGCGCAATAACTTGTCCAGTATGGTTGCCGACGATGCCCGTGCCTTCTTCGGGGACAAGGTCTACAAAACGGTGATCCCGCGCAACGTGCGCATTTCCGAAGCGCCGTCGCACGGCCGCCCGGTTTTGGTTTACGACATGAGCTGCGCCGGATCGCAAGCCTATCTGCATCTGGCGAGCGAAGTAATTCATCGCGAAGGGATTCATATCTAATGGCCGCCGCCGCAAACAAACGCCGCGGTTTGGGCCGCGGCCTTTCCTCGCTTCTCGGCGACGAAACCGCCGCCGTGCCCGTTGGTGTCGACGCCGGGGAGCCTTCGGGGGTCAAGCAACTGCCGATCGAGTTTCTGCGCCCGGGAAAATATCAGCCGCGAAAATATATGGACGAGGCCGCGATCCGGGATCTGGCCCGGTCGATCGAGGAAAAGGGCATCCTGCAGCCGCTGTTGGTGCGCCGCGATCCCGATGCCGCGGATGCTTATGAGATCATCGCCGGCGAACGCCGCTGGCGCGCGGCGCAACTCGCCAAGATACACGACGTTCCCGTCATCGTTAAAAACCTCAGCGACGAGGAAGTCCTTGAAGTCGCGCTGATCGAAAACCTGCAACGCCAGGATCTTTCACCTCTGGAAGAGGCCGAGGGATATCAACGGTTGATGAACGAGTTCAACCACACCCAGGAAGATCTCGCGAAAGTCGTCGGCAAAAGCCGCAGCCACGTCGCGAACATGATGCGGCTTTTGGGATTGCCGCAGCCGGTCATGAAAATGCTGAACGAAGGCGTGTTGTCCGCGGGTCATGCGCGCGCCCTGTTGAATGCGAAGGAACCGATCAAGCTCGCGCGTCGCGTCGCCAAGCGGGGGCTGAACGTGCGCCAGACGGAAAAGCTGGTGCAACAGGAAACCGGCCGCGCCAAGGCGTCGAAAAGCCCGTCCTCGAAAGATGCCGACACGCTCGGTCTGGAGCGCGACCTGACCAACCTGCTCGGTTTGAAAACGGAAATAAAATTCAGCGGCACGGGCGGATCGATCACGATTCATTACGGTTCGCTCGATCAATTGGACGATATTCTCCTGCGTTTGAATCACGGAAATTCCGCGGCGCTGTCCTCGAGCGCGCCGACGGGCGCGCCAGCTCCCGATTCGACCCCCGATTCGACCCCCGATCCGACCGACGAACTGCACGCCCTCGAACCGGCCTTGTCGGCGGAAGACCTCCGGGCGTTGTTGACGCCCGATGAAAATACCGGCGAGGAAAATACCGGCGAGGTAAACGCGCCGGCCCCGGCACCCTCGGAACCTCGAAAAGACTGATCGCGCGATGATAGGCGCATGACGTTACGGTTACGCCGAACGGCGCACCGTTCCCCGTGCCCCTTGGGCGATCCGCATCAAGGTGCGCCCGCACAGCAACTCCGCCGGCGTGCCGGTCGTTTTGCATAACAACTCGGCCTCCAAGACGATATCGACGGCATCGGCAAGCCGCGCCGGCGGCCACAGGGAAACTTGCCGGCGAAACCGGTCGGCGACCGTAAACAGAATGGGCGGGCGCATGGCTTTCATGGCCTGATCGGGCGTTTGCCCGCTTCGCACCAGGGATGCCGCGAGCTGAAGGCGCTGGAGGTGACGCGCCGTCGCGCGCAGGATTTGAACCGGATGAGTCCCTTCGGCGTAAACCCGGCGCAAGGCCGTATCCAAGGCGGCGTGATCGCCTGAAGCGGCGGCATAAACGACGGCATCGAGCGACACGGCGGCGCTATCGCCGATACAGGCTTGCGCGTCCTGCAGGCTGACCGTGCCGCCGTCGTCCACGTAAAGCGCCAGTTTTTCCAGTTCGTTGCGGGTGACCATCCGGTCCGAGCCGAGGCGCTCCAACAAATACGCCATCGCTTCGCCGGAGACGGCGATTTTATAGTGCCCCAAGGTTTCCTCGATCACGTGGCGAAGCTGGCGCGCGTCGTCGGTGTAACAGGCAAGCGCCGCGGCGTTGCCGGCCTGTTCGAACGCTTTACGCAAGGCCGAACGCGGCGACAGTTCAGCGGCCTCGGCGATGACCAGGGACTCCCCTTTCGGGTCTTCGAGAAAGTCCGTAAAAATTTTTGCCAAACCGTCCGTCGCGTCGCGGACCCTGATGACGCGCCGTTCTTGTGAAAACGACAAGGCAGCCGCTTCGTCACTCAAGAGAGCCGGGTCCTGGCGCAACCCGGTGCCGGTGAGCGTTGTCAGTAGAAACGGATCGTTAACATCCTTAATGACCGCCGCGATCAACCGCTCGGTTCGTTCGCGCGCCAAGCCCTGATCGGGCCCGTAAACGAGCACGGCACATATGTTGGAGTCGGGGCGGTCGAGAAAGACATCAATCTGACGCGGCGCGATTTTCACTTTTTATCAGCGCCCGTGCGGAAGCTGCGGTTTTTGAGAAAAGCCGCGAGTTGGGTTTGTATGCCGAACGCGATTTGCCGCGCGGCGCGCGAGCGCGCGTCGTTTTCCGCGGCCTGGGTCGCGAAATTCGACGTCAGCACGTTATAGCTGGTTATGTTGCGGTCGTTGCCGTAGAAAACGCTTTTGTTGGTCCGGGCGTCCAGCAATGTAAAACGCGCGGTAAGATGATAATTGACGCGCGTCGCGAACGATTCCTTGCTGACGGCGACGTTGCTGAAACTTTCGGTCAGTTCCACCTCGAGAATGTATTCGGGCCGCGCCGGCCGCCCATGCGGGGTCACCAGATCGAGCAAATGGTTTTGCGTTTCCTGGCCGATGCGATCCTTGATGGGCATGATGCGGATCGCGGCCATCTCGGCGGACGCGTTCGTCGCGGCGTTGCGCCCGTACAGCGGCTCGAAGCCGCAGGCCGGTAAGGCACTCATAACGAACAATACAATCAGGACTTTAAACCACGACATTGATGATCCTGTTCGGCACCACGATGACCTTGCGCGGCGGTTTGTTCTCCAGGGCCTCGCGGACACGCGGCAGTTGAAGGGCGGCGGCTTTGGCATCCTCTTGTGCGGCATCCTTGGCCAACTCGATCGTGCCGCGAAGTTTACCATTAACCTGCACGGCGATCGTAACATTCTCGTCCGCGAGAAGCGATTGGTCCGCTTCGGGCCAGGGGGTGTCGGCCAAAAGCGCCGTAAAGCCCAACCGTTGCCAAAGCTCCTCGGCCACGTGCGGCATCATCGGGCCGATCAGGCACGTCGCCGCCTCGAGGCCTTCGCGCAGGGCCCAATCGGTGCCGGCGCCCGCTTTCAGGCCTTCCAGGGCGTTGGTCAGTTCGCGAATGCGCGCGACCGCCCGGTTGAAATGAAAACGGTCCAGATCCTCGGACACGGCGGCGATGGTTTTATGGGTCAGTCGGCGGACGGCATCGGCGGCCGGGGAAAATTCCGCGGGCTTCGGGGTTTCCGGATCGGGCAAGGCAAGCGCCGGTTCGGTGACGAGCCGCCAGAGCCGATTGATGTATCGCCAGGCGCCTTCGATGCCGGCATCGGTCCAATCCAGATCGCGATCCGGCGGGCTGTCGGAAAGCATGAACAGGCGTGCCGTGTCGGCGCCGTATGAGCCGATGATTTTCGCCGGATCGACGACGTTGAACTTCGATTTGCTCATTTTTTCGGATCGGCCGAGGGTCACGGGCCGGCCGGTTTTCGCGTGTACGATGTTTCCGGACTCGTCTTGTACTGTTTCCTCGGGATACAGCCAACGGCCGCCTTCGTCGCGATAGGTTTCGTGGCAAACCATGCCCTGCGTCAAAAGCCCCGCGAACGGTTCTTCGGTTTTCAAATACCCGCATCGTTTCAAGGCGCGCGAGAAGAAGCGGGAATATAAAAGATGAAGAACGGCATGTTCGATGCCGCCGATGTATTGATCGACCGGCATCCAGTAGTCGGCGGCCTCGCGGATAAAGGGCTCGTCGGCCAGCGGCGAACAAAACCGCGCGAAATACCAGGACGATTCAAAAAAGGTATCGAAGGTATCGGTTTCCCGTTCGGCCTTTTTGCCGCATGCCGGACAATCGACGTGCTTCCAAGTCGGGTGATGGCTCAAAGGATTGCCGGGCTTGTCGAAACTGACGTCTTCGGGCAGCGTAACGGGCAGGTCTTTTTCCGGCACCGGCACGATGCCGCACGCCGGACAATGAATGATGGGAATCGGACAGCCCCAATAGCGCTGACGCGAGACGCCCCAATCGCGCAGGCGGTAGTTGACCGTGCGCGCGCCGAGTCCCTGTTGCTCCAGGCGCGCGATGATTTCGGATTTCGCGTCTTCGACGGGCATGCCGTCGATAAAATCCGAATTGATCATCCGGCCGCCGCCGGTATAGGCCTGCTCGCCGATGGTGACGGCGCCGGCATCCGCTTCCGGCGGCGCGACGACGGGCGTGATATCGAGGCCGTATTTGCGGGCGAACTCCAAATCCCGCTGATCGTGGGCCGGGCAGCCGAAAATGGCCCCGGTGCCGTAATCCATCAGAATGAAATTGGCGACGTAAACCGGCAGGGTATGCCCTTCGATGAACGGATGTACGGCCCGCAGCCCGGTATCGAAACCGATTTTTTCCGCCGTCTCCAAAGCAGCCTCACTGGTGCCGAGACGGTTGCATTCGGCGACAAACGCCTGAAGTTCGGGATTATGCGCGGCAAGCGTTTCGGTCAGGGGATGATTGGCCGCGATCGCGCAGAACGACGCGCCGAAAATCGTGTCCGGCCGAGTCGAATAAACCTGCAGCGATGCGCTCGCAAGATCGGCCCCGCCCGTCAAGGCAAACGTCATGTGGGCGCCCTCGGACCGGCCGATCCAGTTCGCCTGCATCAGGCGCACCCGCTCGGGCCAACGCTCCAGGGTGTCGATCCCATCCAGCAGTTCCTCGGCGAACGCGGTGATTTTCAGGAACCATTGCGACAGCCGGCGTTTTTCCACGGGCGCGCCCGACCGCCAGCCGCGGCCGTCGATCACCTGCTCGTTCGCCAGGACGGTTTGTTCGGCCGGATCCCAATTCACCCAGGATTCTTTGCGGTACGCCAGACCGTGTTTGATGAAATCCAGGAAAAATTTTTGTTCGTGACGATAATAATCGGGATCGCATGTCGCGATCTCGCGTTCCCAATCGTAGGAGAGTCCCATGGTTTTAAGTTGAGCGCGCATGGCGGCGATGTTTTCGCGCGTCCATTTCGCCGGATGCACCTTGTTTGCGATGGCGGCGTTTTCGGCGGGCAAACCGAACGCATCCCAACCCATCGGGTGCAGAACGTTAAAACCGCGGGCTCTTTTATAGCGGGCTACGACATCGCCGAGCGTGTAATTGCGCACGTGCCCCATATGAATGCGTCCCGACGGATAGGGAAACATTTCAAGCACGTAATATTTCGGTTTATCCGCGAAATCCCGGACGGCGAAGCACTGGCGTTTTTCCCAGGTCGACTGCCACTTCGCTTCGGTTTCTTTAACGTTATAGCGGGCCATGGATTCAAATACGCGCCGGCACCAGGGAAGGTTGAGAGAAAGACGCAGTTAAACCGCGCACGGAGAATAATCGAAGGCAACCGGTCTGTCCGGTCTTTTTTGAGTTTCCTCGGCGGCGGCAGGGAGCGTTAGTTCGTGGCGGTTCTCAGGCGGATTTGCCGGGCACGGGTGAGAATGGCGTCCTCGATCTGCCGGGCGGTTTTTTTGGTGATGGCGGCATCGCGCCAGTGATTGCCCTGATCGAGCACCTGACGGAAAACGGCGACTCGGATGCCGTCGGCGCGCAAGGCGCGATCGAGAATATAAACGTTGAGCTTAAAGCGCTCGTTCGGCGATTCCGCCGGCGAATGCCAATCCGTTAAAATCACGCCGCCGAAGGCGTCCGCCGTTTTGATCGGCATGAAGGAAATCGTATCGAGCGAGGCTCTCCAGAGGAAAGTGTTGACGCCGATAACGCCGCCCTGGCCGACCTCGCTATCGCCGTACAGGAGACCGGATTCCTTCGAGCTGAAAAACCCGCTTCCGGACGGGCCGAGACGCCGGTCCATTCGGCTCACGTCAAAGTTATCATCGAGGGGGTTGGTCAGGTTGTCGGGCAACGGCTCCTCGGGGGCGTTTCTGTCCCCGAATATGCCGTCCATCGTATCGCAGCCGGACACGGATAGCCCGGCGGCAACGACGAAGGCCGCGGCCAACCGATAAAAAGGGTGACGGTTATTGCTCATCATAAAATTATGGTCAGAAGTCTGCTTGTGAAACGTTTCGGACACTTGCCGAACATTATACCAAACACGGTGCCGTAAAGATAGGGTAGCACCCGGCGCCGTCAAGCCCTCCTGTATTCCGTCGACGCGATCATATCGCTTAATCATGATCATGTTCCTTATCGTGTTTCTTATCATGTTTCTGGCGCGAACCCGCCGATGCCCGCGATTCCGATAATTTTACAGCCCGTCAAACGGCGGACATTGCAGGCGTCGATACCGCCGAGGGCATAAACCGGCACCGGGCTCGCATAAACCCAGCGGGCGAGACGCGCGACGCCGAGGGCCGGCGCGTGCGGATGGCTGGGGGTGGCGAAGACCGGCGACAGCAACGCGGCGTCGACGCCGAGTCGGGCCGCGGCCCGCAATGCCGCGGGGGAATGGGCGGCCGCCGTGACGATTCGGCGTGGGGTGCACCAGCACCGCCAGCGATGGGGGCCCCGCCACAGCATCGCTTCCGGCAGATGCAGGCCGTCGGCCCCGACGGCCTCGGCGAGCCGGGCGTCGCCGGCGATGAGCAGCCGAATACCGTGTCGGCGGCATACCGGGGCTAACGCATGCGCCAGCTCCGTGCGTACCGGGGAGGCGTAGTGGCGCAACAGCACGGCGCCGCCGCGCGGCAAGGTGGGAATCACCGCTAACGGGTCGGGCAGTCGGGTTTCGTCCGTCATGAGGATGAACGGCGGCAACCGCGTCGTTCCGAAGTTGAGCCGCCCGATAAGTTTCGTTAGGTTTTTCGGATTATGAGTCATTTGCCCTTGGAAGGTTATGGCATAGTCAATCATGGAAACGGCGTCGGACGATATCCGAGATGTTGCCCAAAACCTGGCGGCTGTCCAGGCCCGGATTAAGGCGTCCGAGGAAGCCGCCGGCCGGACCGCCGGGTCGGTGACCTTGGTGGCGGTCTCGAAAACCCATCCCGCCGAGCGGATCGGGCTCGCGCTCGAGGCGGGGCATCGCGTGTTCGGCGAAAACCGCGTGCAGGAAGCGGCCGCAAAATGGCCGTCGTTGAAGCAGGCCAATCCGGATGCGATCCTGCATCTGATCGGCCCCTTGCAGAGCAATAAGGTGAAGCAGGCGATCGCCCTGTTCGATGTCATCGAAACCCTCGATCGGCCCAAGCTTGCCCGGGCGCTCGCGTCTCATGTGCAAGCGCTCGGGGCGGCGCCGGATTGCTTCGTGCAGATCAATACCGGCGAAGAGCCGCAGAAAGCGGGCGTGCTGCCGGCGGACGCGGACGGTTTTATCGGCGCATGCCGAACGGAATACGGCCTTCCCGTGAGGGGCGTCATGTGCATTCCGCCGGCCGACGAAGAGCCGTCGTTGCATTTCATGCTGCTGCGGGAAATCGCCGTACGCAACGGCCTCGAATCGCTCAGCATGGGCATGAGCGCGGATTACGATATCGCCGTTCGTTTCGGCGCGACCCATGTTCGGGTGGGGACGGCGATCTTCGGCACGCGCGCGCCGGTTACGTAAAAGCAGTCCCGGCGGCATCGTTCACCGCGGTCTTTCGCCGATCGTGATGTGCGTTTCCGGCCCGCATCCTTTCAGCAGTCTCAGCAGATCGTCCAGCGCCAGCGCGACGCAGCCTTCGGTTTCCCGATAGCCTGCCCGGGCGACGTGCAGAAAAATCGCGCTGCCGCGCCCGGCGACGACGGGCGCGTCGTTGTAGCCGACCTCGACGATCACGTCATAGAGCGAATCGCGCCGCCATAGCCGTTCGTGGCGCGCGGGAAAAGGCCGCCGGATTATCGTGTTGTAAGCGGCGTGGCCGGCATCGTCGCACCAGCCGTCGTGGGGGTGGAGGCGCTGCACCGGCAGCCTCGTCTCGGGTTTCGTAACCCGGTCGGGCCGGTAAAAAACCCGCCGCAACGGAAAAACGCCGGCCGGCGTGAGGCCGTCGCCCTCGCGCTTTTCACGGGCGATGCCGCCCTGTCCCAAGGCGCACCGGACCGGATCGCGGGCGCGGCCGTCGAACCATTGAATAAAACCGGGATGCCAAACGTAAACGATCATGGCCGGAGTATACCTCAGAGTCGGTCATGATTTATCGGAACCGAGTATGTTTCCGATAAATCATGATCCGATCCGGAGCCGGGATCGCGGTGGGCGCGTTAATTTTAATGAAGTCGGTCAAGTGCCGGGGCCGCCGCGGGCTGTTTCAACTGCCGGCTCTTTTCGTATTTGTTCAAGGCGCTCAACATCACGTCGGAAAACCAGCCGCCCTTGGCGGCGACGGCGCCCCGCGGCGGGATGCCGCCGATATCGCCCCGCGGCGGGATGCCGCCGACATCGCCTCGCGGCGGGATGCCGCCGACATCAAAAGCCGGGTGCACCGTCGGCGCCGTCGGCGGTGCGGCTTGTGCGGCGGGAGTCCCGGTTTGGCCGTCCGCCGGCGGCGCGAAGGGAAGCCAGGGCGATGGCGCGCCGGCGCGGTGCGATGACTCCGGCGCGAACAATGGGTTCGGGCGCGGTTGCGGCGGCAGTGCGGCGAGCCGGGCCGGGCCGGGGTCGGTGCCGGGGTCGGCCGTGACGGTCGAGAACGCCTGTTGCGGGGTGATTCGTTTTGACTCCAGGCGCGCGAAAACGGCCTCGGCGGCGAGAATTTTTTCTTCCGCGGCCGTCGGCGCGACGACGGCAAGCGCGGCAAGCGGATTCGGTTGCGCGGCCTCGAGGGGGGGCGCGGGCTCTGCCGTTTGGCCCGGGTGAGCCTTGTGCGCGACGGCGGCCTCGGCCGCGAGGATGTCGAGTTCCGCCCGGGTCGGCGCGGCGAAGGAGCCCGCGGCCGTCGTCATCGAGGCTTCCGGCGGCGGAGCTTCGGCGACGGCGGTAACGGGGGCATCGTCGCCGGTGAAAACCGCGACCGCATGTTCGCCGAGATCCTTGCCGGTGCCCTGGGCAAGGGCTGCGTTGGCGACGGCGACGGCGGCGCCGATCGGGCCGCCGAACAAACTGCCGCCGAGGATGCGCGGCATCATGGCGATTTTATCGCCGCTGATTTCGCGATAGAGGGTCGAGATGATCGGAATGTGTTGGAGCGGATTGATGATGTCGAGAATATCGGCAAACGTGAAGCCGTCCTCGCCGAAAAGGTGCTTCTCGGCATCGACCCCATCACCTTTGCCGTCGTTTTCGCCGGCGGTTTCCTTTCCGGTCGGCGGCGGCGTTCGATGTATCCCGGCGGCCTGACGCTGCGCGTTGCGCGCGTCGAGGGCCGCATGGAAGTCGTCGATCGATATGTCCATAACCAAGCCACACCCCACATTCGGCGCCGGACATCCCTCCCACGGATGCGGCGGCGCACCTTGATGCCATGAGATACGCAAGGGCCGTGCCAAACAAAATCGTTTGTTTTCAATGGATTAAAAACGGCCCGCTCGGTGCGGCCGGGCTCTGGCGGCAAGAATTGCCAGGGCGATCATGCCGGGAATGTTACCCCAAACCAAGACCGACATCTGATCCGCCGCTCCGTGCGCCGTGGCCTCAAGGTCGTGACGGGGGCTCGCGGCGCGGCGCCAGTGCCCGCTGTTCGACACGAATCCGGTGGGTCAGAAGGCCGAGGTTGAGGACCGAGAAGACGAAGGCGATGGCAATCGCGCCGAAAGCGAGCGGTAAAAGCGCCACTTCGCCGACGACGATTGCGTAGTTGGGATGATTGCAGAAGCGATACGGACCGCGGGCGACCACCGGCGCGCCGGGCACTGTGATGATTCGGGTCGTCCAGTAACGCCCTAGCGTTGCCATCACCCAGAAACGCAACGGCTGAAGCGCGAGATAGCCGAAAAGTGCCGGCCACCGGATGGGTTCGCTCGGCGCGACGAGAAGCACGATCGCCAGCAGCCATGCGCCGTGCAAGGCAACGAACAGGGGGTAGTGTCCGGCGCCAACCTCGACACCGCCCTCGGCCTTGAGACGGCGGGCATTGCGCGCCCCGTAGGCCGCTTCGATCAGGCGCTGCGCGGCGACCAGGGCGACCGCGAGGTGGACGGCGCCGAACTCCATTCATCCCTCTATAACAAGGAAGGCAGCCGTGAAACCTGGACCAAGCGACGTGAGAAGATAAAGTTGCTTCGTGGGCGGCGCCGCGGCAAGGACCCGCTCGAGCACGAAGAATACGGTTACCGCCGACATATTGCCGTAGGTCCGCAGCACTTCGCGCGCCTCGGCCATGGTGCCGGGCACCAAGTCCAGGGCCTCCTCCAGCGCCTGGATCACTTTGATGCCGCCGGGATGGCTGACGATCCGGTCTATATTGCCGATGTCGAGGCCGAGCGAGGCCAGGGCCTCGTCCGTCGCCGCCCGCATCCGCTTTCTAACGAGGTCGGGGATGTCACGCGAGAACAGAACGCCAAAGCCATCCTCTTCGATATGCCAGCCCATCACATCCAGACTGTCGCGCCAGGTGTGTTCGGCCGAACCCGTGAGAACGGGGCCGTCGCCCTCGGTTGAGAGCACCGCGCCGGCCGCCCCGTCGCCGAACAATGCCGTGGCGATTATGTTGCTTTTGGAAAGGTCGCTGTTGCGGAAGGTGAGGCCGCAGAGTTCGACCACGAGCAGGAGCACCCGGCTACCCGGCACGCTGCGAGCGAGCGCCGCCGCGCGCGCAAGGCCGAGCACGCCGCCGGCGCAACCCAACCCGAAAATGGGCAACCGCACGACGTTGCGGCGAAAGCCCATGCGTTCCATCACCAGGGCGTCCAGGGACGGCGTGGCGATGCCCGTGGACGAGACGACAACGATGGCATCGACTTCCATCCGTTCGATGCCGGCTTGGTCCAGGGCTTTCGACGCCACGCTCTCCAATAGGTCAACGGCGTGGGTGATGTATAGTCGGCTCCGCTCGGCCCATCCGTGAGGAGCAAGATACCACGTGAGCGGCATGCAGGAGTGACGCCGCTCGATGCCGGCATTGGCGTAAACACCCCGCAACCGTTCGAACATCTCCGCTCGGTCGGCGAAGACGCGCGCGCCGAGCGCCTCGACCTCGGCTTGGCGGAGCACGTACTTTGGGACGGCCGTGGCCCGACCGAGAAGGTGAACGGGGGTCATGATGTTTGTTTTAATCCGCCTCGCTCAGATCAATCGGGATTTGCCGTGAGGGCCTCCCCGTTCGTTTAAGTCTGACTCGAACTAGCCCGCGCCGCAATCCGGGGACGGGGGTTAAAATAAATGCCCGAAACGCGCGGCCTTGGTGCCGAGATAGGCTTCGTTGTGCTCATTGGAGGGAAAGGCGTGGCGAACCCGTTCCGTGACCTCGACGCCGCACCGGGCCAGGGCGTTCACCTTGGCGGGGTTGTTGGTCATCAGACGGATTTTGGCGAAACCGAGCAAGCGGAGCATTTGCGCGGCCGGCAGGTAGACCCGCTCGTCGGCGTCGAAACCGAGCTGCTCGTTCGCATCCAGGGTATCGAAGCCGCGATCCTGCAAGGCATAGGCGCGGAGCTTGTTGACCAGGCCGATGCCCCGGCCTTCCTGGGAGAGATAGAGCAGAACCCCGCTGCCGGCGGCGGCGATTTCGCGAATGGCGCCGCGGAGCTGATCGCCGCAGTCGCACCGGAGCGAGCCCAGCAGGTCGCCGGTAAAGCATTCGGAGTGGATTCGCGTCAGCACGGTATCCCCGGGCTGCGGGGCGCCGAAAACGATCGCCAGGTGCTCGAGGCCGCCATCCAGGGGGCGGAAGGCGACGATGCGGGTCTCGTGGGCGTCAAGCAAGGGAACCTTGGCCTCGCTGACGATCGCCAGACGGCGGGCGGCAGTGTGTTCGTATTGAAAGATATCGCCGGCATCCGCCAGCAACAGGTCATGGCGGGCGGCCCAGGCCGCGAGATCGTCGGCCTCGGGATCTTCGATCGGCACGACCACGACCGCCGGCAGCAACCGGGCGATTTTTGCGAGTCCGATGCCGGCGTTTTCGCAGCCGAACCGTTCGACCTCGGCGGTCCGGATCGCGACTTTTTTGCGAAGATCGCCGAGGGTCGGCGCGGTGTAGGGATTGGCCAGCAATTCGACGGTTTCGGCATTAAGCGGGCCGTCCATCGTCAAGCGGATGGGGTTCAGGGTCGGCTGGGCCAGATCCAAAACGGCGGCGCGGCGCGCGGTGATCACCAGAACCGGGGCGGAACGGCCGAGGGTCTCGAGCTCGGCGAGCCGGGCGCGGGTAACGCCCTCGGCCGCCAGAACGGCCATGGCCTTGCCGCCGGCGCCTCGAATCGCGACCATCCGGCCGCGCCGAATCTCGGAAACCGCCCGGTCCACCGCCAGCAGGCTTACGGGCTCGCGCGACGCGGGCATGGCGATGAGTTCGAAGGGCTGTGACATGGTCTACGCCGAATCCTTTACGGCACCGGTATCTGATAAGGTGTCTGACGTAGCCTCAGACACGCCGGGAAAATCGCCCCTAGAAATACAGGGTTTTCGTTTGGTTTCATATGGTTAAATATCGCGCTCTAGGATTGCGGAAAGCAGGACCGAAACTCATCGTTAAGGGCCCGGCTTTGGCCGGGAAACCGAGGAAAATCCCGCCAGGACCGCCAGGAACTCAAGAGAGCACCTCGATTTTTTTGCCTCCGGCGGCGGGTATGCTAAAGAGTATTTATAAGAACCCAAAATAGGCCGGCAATGACGAACGGAAAGCATGTTCTTTTAGTTGACGACGACGATTCTCTTTTGGAGATGTTGGGCGAGCAGCTCCAGCTCCATGAGGAATTCACGACGACCGGCGCCGCGACCGCGGCGGAAGCCTTCGAGGCGGTAAAAAAGGATTATTTCGACGTGATTCTTCTCGATATCGGTTTGCCCGATATGGACGGCCGCGAGGTCTGCCGATTGATGCGCCGCGCCGGCGTGAAGTCGCCGATCATTATGCTGACCGGCGCCGACACGGATTCCGATACGATCCTCGGGCTCGATGCCGGCGCCAACGACTATATCACCAAGCCGTTTCGTCTCGGTGTGTTGCTGGCGCGCCTGCGCGCCCACATCCGCCAGCACGAACGCAGCGACGACGCCGTATTCACCATCGGCCCCTATACGTTTCAGCCGGGCAACAAACAATTGATCGATCCGAATTCCAATAAAAAAATCCGTTTGACCGATAAGGAAGCGGCCATCCTTAAATATCTCTATCGCGCCAACGATAAAATCGTCAGCCGGGATACGCTGTTGGACGAGGTTTGGGGCTACAACGCCGGCGTCACGACGCATACGCTCGAAACGCACGTTTATCGGCTGCGCCAGAAAATCGAAACGGATCCGTCGAACGCCAAAATCCTGTTGACGGAGCCCGGCGGCTACCGCCTGGCACTTTAACCATAGCGGGGCCGTAAAATCGGCGGGATCGACGTCCCGATGGATATCGTCGTACTCGCGCGCTAGAGGGGATCATTTTTCCGGGGCTTAAAAAACCAAGCGCCCGGCTAGGGGGGAAGCCGGGCGCCGGTCGCTCTTATCGAGCTTGGATGGGACCATTGCGTGTCCATCCCTGGACGACTCTTTCCATTTCGGAAAGGCCTTCCTTTAATCTCCTAGATGGGGTTGCTAGCCGGGCTTGTCCAGGGGATAATTACAAAGCAGGTATGTGGTTAATGCATATTTCGGCGTTCGCGGTTCCGAATGTGGGGCCGAAGTCGTATTTGCGCCATATTTTGGGACAATTTTTTTTATATTCGATATTAGATTAGCCGGGTACGGGAGGCCCGGTAAGATTAAAAAAAGGGGGGTAATCATGCCGAATCACAAGCGCCTTGGCGCATTCATCATCCTTTTGTCTTTCTTCGTTTTGTCGCCGGCGCGGGCGGCGGATCAATGGGTCGCTCCGAGCTTCGCCCCCGGCTGGCAGAATTACGACAACGGCTACCGTCCGGTTTCGGCGCTCAAGTCCGGCACCGTCGTGACGCTCAGCGGGCTTGCCCGCCGAGCCCAGGGCGCCAAGGAGTGGGTTCCCATCGCCACCCTGCCCGCCGGTCTGCGGCCCGCGCGGCGGATGATTTTCAACGTCAACACCCACGATCGGACCGCCCGGGTCGACGTCTTGCCCAACGGTCAGATTCTGTACGTTACCGGCAACACGGGATACGGCTGGGTGAGCCTCGACGGTATTTCCTATTCCCTGACTCAGGGCACGGCTCTGGCGCTGGCCTCGGGCTGGCGCAATTACAGCGCCCAGTATGCCGAGGCCCGGGTCGTGCGCGCCGGCGACACCGTCATGGTCGGCGGTTTAGTGAGGCCGGGGTCAGGCGCACTGATTGCGAGATTGCCGGCCCACGCCCGCCCCTACAAGCGGCATATCTTCAATCTCAACGTCCAGGACAAAACGGCGCGCGTCGACGTGTTGGCCGACGGCCGGATCATGTTGGTGGCCGGCGACACCCGTCACGGTTATCTCAGCCTCAACGGGATCACCTTCGAACGCACGCCGGGCAAGCCCCTGCAATTGCACGGTGGATGGCAAAATTACGGCGGCGAATATGCGCCGGCCACCGTCACGCGCAGCGGCAATTTGGTCAGGGTCAGCGGTTTGATCCGGGGCAGCCAATGGGGTCATGTGGCGAGCCTGCCCGCGGGCCTGTGCCCGCGTAACCGCTTGATCTTCAATCTCAACAATCACGACAACACATCGCGAGTCGACGCGATCGTCGATTGCCGGATCTATTGGGTCGCCGGCGGGCGCAATCACGGTTGGCTTAGCCTCGATGGCTTCTCGTTCGTTTTGAAACCGGATCGGGCGCCAACGGCATCGGCACCGAACGCGACACCGGCGCCATCGTCCTTACTGACGGCGGCTCGTACGTTGGCAACGCAGGCCAAGCTGAATACCGAATGGCAACAGTGGGAACGCGCCTTCAAAAAAGACGGCGACACGCTTAAAGCCGACGCGCGCCTTGCCGGTCAGCCGGCGACGGTGGTGATCTACGTGCCGCGGGGACAACAACAGCCGAATCTCGCCGTGCTGGCGAATAACCTGCGGGTGGGCAATGTTGTCAAACCCGCCGCCGGCACGCCCGCCGACGATCTCGCCGTCGTCAACGTCGCTTACATCTTTGCGTCTCACGGCAATGCCGAGCGGATCGACGTCAACGCCATGCCGGGGATCGTGCGCCATCAAGTCGCCAAGGTGCGTACGGGGCAAGTCGATATCGTGGAGGGGCATAACCTGTTTGCCACGGTCGATCCGCGCGACGCGGGCACCACGGCGCAATTGCTCAAACTGATCGGGGCGGACCTGAATAATCTCAAGGTCCACCTCGGCTACGGCAAAAAGAAAGTCCAAAACAAGACCGTGCCCTACAACAGCGCGCGCCTGAGCCTGTCCGAAAAATGGGACCGGCCGTTTCATCTCAAGGACACCAGCCTGACTCAAGGGACGACTTTCGAGTTGATCAAGAGCGGCAACGTCAAGACGGTTCGCGCCTGGGGCATGGGGACGGTCAAGGGCAAGACCTATTTTCTATTCCTGCAGAAAACGGGCGCCAAAGGCCCCTACCCGACCGCCGCGGTCGTCGACGCGCGCTCGATCACGCTCAAGGACTACAAGGACATCGCCCTGGTGTTCGGCGAGACCGTGTTCGGCAGCATCGGCGCGGTACAGAGCGTGCTTGCGGGCATCGATAAGGTGCCGCTCGACAAGATCGAAGTCGAGAACCCGAATTATCGGCCCGGCGGCGCGCTCGATAAGGACAACAATCCGGTATTTGCCGACGTGCTGGCGATGGCCGCGGCCCCCGGCGAGACCCTGCCCAACGCCAACCGGACCCGAGGCCCGGTCCTGATCGCGCACGGCATCGGCAAGGTGTTCGGCCATCGCGCCGGCGCCATCGACGCCTGGATCACGAACAAGGGCATGGATGCGCGAACCAACGTCAACTTGCCCAAGTGGGGCGCCATGGACCTCGGCACGTTCGGACTTTCCCTGTATCGCTCCGGCGGCCGCTATGCCATGGACCTCAAGGGCAAGGCCTGGGTGCCCGGGCTGGTCGACGAAAACATCACCATCGCCGCCGACAACGGCGGCTTCTCCTACAAGCTCGGCGCCAGCTGTCCGTTGCGCCCGGTCGGCATTTCGGCGCGTTTCGACGGCCATACCATCGGCGGCGGTTCGGGATTCAAGATCTCTCAGGCCGGCGGCAATCCGCTCGATTGCGTCGCCGCGATTGCCGAAACGGTCAAGAACGCCGCCGGTACGGTGGTCAAGATTTCGGCCAAGGCCTACAGCGACTCGCAGAAAAAAGTGAATAAAGAACTCAAGGACATCGGCAAGAAAGCCGAGAAGGCCGCGAAGTGGGCCGCCAATGAAATCGGTAAGCTCTTCGGCAAAAGCAAACGCAAGAAGCCGAAGCGGCCGTCGAAGGAGGAACTGCGCAAGCTCGAATGCGCCAAGAACGAGGGATTTTACGCGAAATACGTTTTGTGGAACGACGAGTGCCGGCGCAACTGGGTCATGAAGGAAAAGTATTCGGTGAGCCCCACGGTCAGGCAGTCCTCGACCCATCCGCCGGGAAAACTCGGCAACGCGCCGTTCCCGTACGACGCCGACAAGGCGCGTAACCACTTGACCCGCATACCGTTCGTGCCCGACATGGCTCTGACGAAGGAACAAACCAACCCGTGGTGGGAGGTCGAGTTTCCGAAAATCCGCGCGATCCGGGAAATCGTTTTGTTCCAGCCGGGAATGACGCCCGTGCCCCTGAAGGGACTCGTCGTCGCGATATCGCAGACCGTGTCCGGCGATGGGCTGATGACCGACACGTCGGGCCAGGTGAAACGCTATAAGATCGACGGAGACGGCGCCATCGCCATCGTGAATACCGGCAAGAAACATTTTCTCGGCACCGGTACTTTTCATATCTCGGAGCCGCTGTATGCCCGCCACATGCGCATCTACCGGCCCGGCAAGGGCCGGGTCGCCCTAGGCGAAGTCTGGGCGTTGCCGTAACGGGAGCGCGCGGGG
Source organism: Rhodospirillales bacterium (assembly GCA_040904505.1). GTDB lineage: Bacteria > Pseudomonadota > Alphaproteobacteria > Rhodospirillales > CALINB01 > CALINB01. The sequence continues at coordinate 22,544 of JBBDTH010000124.1, forward strand.
AGCGGTTCGGCGGGCCCTGTAAGCGGGCGCGGTTACGAATCGTTCCGGAAGAGTTCGTAATCCGGATCGTCGAACGTGAAAATCTTCGGATCGATCGGCGCATCGAAACGCGAGCGCAAAAGCGATACGGTCGTGATGACCCCTTGCGCGTCCGTGATGGTCCATTTTTTCAGGGCCAAGGGCCGGTCGCCGAAGACGAGCGCGACGGAACCCTCTTGCGGATCGTCGACCTTGACCATGTCGATCTGGACGATACCGGGGCCGCGCGAAACGCTCCGCACCCGCACCGGGCCGCTGAGAAGCCGGACATTCTTTTGCAGGAGAATATTCGCCGGGGTGTCCTCGAGGGCGATATGGGAAATCTGCTCGAGTTCCTTGTCGTGATAGATCAGCGATTTGCCATCGGCGACGATTTCGAGCTTCGCGGGCGGGGCGTAATCGATGCGCATTTTGCCGGGGCGCGAAATATAGAGCCGCCCTTCCGCGTAACCGCCGTTGGAGGAAACCTGCAGGAAGCGCGCCTCGACCGTTCGAAGGGCGTTCAGATAATTTTCGATGCGCTTGATGTCGCCGCGATCTTCCGTCGTGAGCTTGGCAAGTTGCGCCGGCTCGGCCCGAACCGGCGATATGGCGGTTCCGGCAACGGCCAGGGCGATAACGGCGGAAAGAATAAGGTTAGGAAACCCCCTCGGGATTCTGGCCGATAAGAACTTCGCGGCGCCCGACCCGGTTAGCTTTACTGACAATGCCTTCTTTCTCCATGCGTTCGATGATGCGGGCGGCGCGGTTGTAGCCGATCTGCAGGTGGCGCTGAATGAAACTCGTCGAGGCCTTGCCTTCGCGGGCGATCAGCGCGACCGCTTCATCGTAAAGTTCATCGCCCGACGTTTCATCGGAGCCGCCCGGCACGCCGGTAAAGACCTCAGGCGCCTCCTCGGTGATCTCTTCAAGATAGGTAGGCTCGCCCTGCTCTTTCAAGAAGGTCACGATATTTTCCACTTCCTCGTCGGAAACGAACGGACCGTGAACCCGCGTGATGCGCCCGCCGCCCTCCATATACAGCATATCCCCCTGACCGAGCAGTTGTTCGGCACCCTGCTCGCCCAAAATGGTGCGGCTGTCGATCTTGGAGGTGACCTGAAAGCTGATCCGGGTCGGGAAATTGGCTTTGATCGTGCCGGTGATCACGTCGACCGAGGGCCGTTGCGTCGCCATGATGAGGTGAATGCCGGCGGCGCGCGCCATTTGCGCGAGGCGCTGAACGGCGGCCTCGATGTCCTTGCCGGCGACCAGCATCAAATCGGCCATTTCATCGACCACGATCACGATCAGCGGCAGCGGGTCCATGCTGAGCGGCTGGTCCTCGAATATCGGCTTGCCGGTTTCGTCGAATCCGGTTTGAACCCGCCGGGTCAGCGGTTCGCCTTTTTTCCTGACCTCGGCGATGCGCTTGTTGTAGCCCGCGACATTGCGCACACCGAGCTGCGACATCAGCCGGTAGCGGTCCTCCATCTCGCGCACGGCCCATTTGAGCGCCATGACGGCTTTGCCGGCTTCCGTGACGACGGGGGTGATCAGGTGCGGAATGCCTTCGTAGACGGAAAGCTCCAGCATCTTCGGATCGATCATGATCAGCTTGCATTGATCCGGCGGCAATTGATACAGCAGCGACAGGATCATCGTATTGATCGCGACAGATTTGCCGGAACCGGTCGTGCCCGCGATCAGCAAATGCGGCATGCGCGCGAGATCGACGATAACCGGTTTGCCGCCGATGTCCTTGCCGACGGCCAGGTTCAGCTTGCCGGACACCTTGTCCATGGCTTCGGAGGCGAGAATCTCGCGCAGGTACACCATTTCGCGCTCGCTGTTCGGCAATTCGATGCCGATGGCATTGCGGCCCGGCACCACGGCGACCCGCACGGAGACCGCGCTCATCGAGCGCGCGATGTCGTCGGAGAGGCCGATCACGCGCGAGGTTTTGGTCCCCGGCGCGGGCTCGAGTTCGTACAGCGTGACGACGGGGCCCGGGCGGACCTTGATGATCTCGCCGCGAACGCCGAACTCCTCAAGGACGTTCGACAGCATCACGGCATTTTGCTGAAGCGCGTCCTGACTGAGACGGCTTTTGTCGCGCGATGAACTCGGCGCTTCAAGCAAGTTAAGCGGGGGGAATAGATGTTCGCCGGTGTGCGCGATATCGAGCCTGCCCTGGCGCGCCTCGGCTTCGCGCCGTCCGGCCCGGACCCGCGGCGCTCCCGGCGCCACTTCCGGCGCTTTGGGCTTGAGGCGCGGCGCGGCGGCGGGCGTGGCCGCGGGCGGCGTTGCCCGCGTCTCGCGTCCGAAGGACGGCGCCCGACGCCCGCCCTCCTCGGTACCGCCGGCGACGCGGGAGGTCTCGGCCGGCATCGAAACCCTGAAAAGCCCCCGCAACGTTTCCCGCCATTTTCGGAACGGCGGGCGGAGCGCAAAAAGGCGTCCGGTGCCCGCCGAAAGGCCGTGCATGCCGGTTCGCCAATCGGACCATGACAGAGTCGAGGCCGGCAGGAAAGCGAGCCCCCCGAGGACGAACGCCGCCAAACCGGCCCAGGCCGCGTCGATCAGGGGGTGCAGGGAGGCCAGCGCGGGCAAAATCAGGCCGCCGCAGAGGCCGCCGAGGCCGGCCGCGAACGGCCACGAGCCCGGCGGCGGCAGGGCCGCCAAGCCGGTGCCTATTGCGGCGGTGGCCAGGACGAGGAGCGCCAAACGCAACCAGAAGGCCTTGAGGGGTCTCTTGCGGAAAATCTTCCAGCCCCAAACGAGGAACGCGGTGAGCGGCACCAGGCTCAGGTTGAGCGGGAAGTTCCACGGCACGATCAC
>JBBDTH010000125.1:0-25271 GCA_040904505.1 Rhodospirillales bacterium
GCCGGCAGATTGGGCAGCCGGTGGGCGGCCTCGAAGGTGAATTCCTTGAATATTTCCATAATCGCTTTTTCAGGGTTCAGGGCAGGCCGAGATATTTATGGGTTTGCAGGCTCAAGCGCCAACGCGGATGGGCGCGACAATACGCGAGAGCCCGCTCCGTGTTCAACGCGCGATTCTCCCCATCCATCGGCTGCAACAGGAAATGATCGAACCTGAGATGCTCGAACCGTTCCGGCGCGACGTCCGCCTGCGGGTAAACGAGCTTCAATTCATCGCCGGAAACCTGTTGCAGCGCGTTCGATCCTTTCGGGCTTACGCAAATCCAATCGATTCCGGACGGCGCCGGCAGCGTGCCGTTGGTTTCGACCGCGATCTCGAACCCGGCGGCGTGAAACGCCGACATCAAATCTTCATCAAGTTGCAGCAGCGGCTCGCCGCCGGTACACACGACGAAGGGACCGGACCGGCCGGCCGGCCAGCACGCGCGCGCGGCATCAACCAAGGCCGCCGCGGTTTTGAACTTGCCGCCGCCGGGACCGTCGCTGCCGACGAAATCGGTATCGCAGAAAGTACATAGCGCACTCGTGCGATCCGGCTCGAGCCCGCTCCACAGATTGCATCCGGCGAACCGGCAAAACACGGCGGCGCGTCCGGTGTTCACGCCTTCGCCCTGCAGCGTGTAATAGATTTCCTTGACCGTATAGGTCATGCGCGCGCTCCGCCGCCGGAAGAATACGCCAGCGGATCGGCAAGGCCGGCTTCCCTGAAACCCTTGAGCCGCAGGATGCAGGCGTCGCAGGCGCCGCACGGCGTCCCGTCGGCGGTTGGATCGTAGCACGTGCTGGTCAGGGCATAATCGACGCCCAACGCCAGGCCGCGCTCGATGATGTCCTTTTTGCTGAGATCGATCAGCGGCGTGTGCACGGTAAACGGCCTGTCCCCTTCCACGCCCGCCTTGGTGGCCAGGCCCGCCAGCCGTTCGAACGCGGCGATGAAGTCGGGCCGGCAATCCGGATAGCCGCTGTAATCGAGCGCGTTCACGCCGATGAAAATATCCGCGGCCTCCAACACTTCCGCCCATGCCAGGGCCAGCGACAGGAAAATCGTATTGCGCGCGGGCACGTACGTCACCGGAATGCCGCTGCCGATCTCGGCGTCGTTGCGACCTTTCGGCACGGCCGCCGTTCCGGTCAAGGCCGATCCGCCGAAGGCCCTCAAATCGATATCGAGGACGGTATGGCGCGCGACTCCGAACGCCCGGGCGATTTTCTCGGCGGCCGCGATTTCGACCTGATGGCGCTGGCCGTAGCGCACCGTCAGCGCATAGATCTCGAAGCCCTGCGTGCGGGCGATCGCCAGCACGGTCGTCGAATCGAGCCCGCCGCTCAACAACACCACTGCTTTTGGATTTTCGCTCACCGTTTCCTCGAATACCGCTCCCTTGAAGCAATTCTGTTACCATATATAAGCGGCCCAAGGCGAGGCGGCAGGAAACCGCAAGAAATCAGGGGAAATCGCGACTCATCATGGCAACGGCGAAACAGATCATCCGCGACAAGGCCCTGGAGCTCGGCTTCGATGCCGTCGGCTTCGCGAGCGCCCGGGCCGACGCGAAAGACGCCGAGGCCCTGAACGCCTTCCTCGCCAAAGGATTGCACGGCGACATGGATTGGATGGCCCGCACGGCGGCCAGACGGCCCGATCCGCAAAAACTCATGCCCGAGGCCCGTTCGATCGTCGTGCTCGGCGCCAACTACGGCCCGAAGGACGATCCCCTGGCCCCGCTTGCCCGCAAGGACCGGGCCACGGTCAGCGTCTATGCCCAGGGCGAGGATTACCACGATACCGTCAAAAAGCGGCTCAAGCGGCTTGGCCGCTGGATGGCCGAAACGCACGGGTGCGACGTCAAGGTCTTCGTCGATACCGCGCCCGTCATGGAACGTCCGCTGGCCGCGCGCGCCGGGCTCGGCTGGCAGGGCAAGCATACGAATTTGGTCTCGCGCACCTTCGGCTCCTGGCTTTTCCTCGGCGAAGTGTTCACCACGCTCGAGATCGAGCCCGACGGCCCCGAAGCCGATCACTGCGGCAGTTGCGACGCCTGCATGCGGGCGTGCCCGACCGACGCCATCGTCGCGCCCTACCGGCTCGACCCGACGTTGTGCATTTCCTATCTCACCATCGAGCACAAAGCCCCCATCGATTCGACGCTGATGGCGGCGATGGGCAACCGCGTCTACGGATGCGACGATTGCCTGGCCGTCTGCCCCTGGAACAAATACGCCCGGCCGAACCGGGAACATGCGTTTTACCCGCGCGCCGAATTGCGCGCCCCGCGGCTGGCCGACCTGGCCGCGCTCGACGACGCCGAATTTCGCACCGTCTTCTCGGGATCGCCCATCAAACGCACCGGCCGCGACCGGTTCGTCCGCAACGTGATGATCGCCATCGGCAACAGCGGCCTGAAATCTCTCGCCGAAACCGCCGAACGGCGCCTCGGGGATTCCTCGCCGCTGGTCCGCGAGGCCGCCGCCTGGGCCCTCAAGCGGCTCGAGTCGAACGCGCGCACCGGCTCTTGACGGCCCCGCACGGTACGGCTACCCCTGATCCATGATGTTCCGACGTCTTATCGCCGCCGGCCTTTTCGTTCTCGCCATCGCCCCGGCCGGAGCGGTTGCCGCCGATACCACCGAAGCCCTCGTGCCGGGCACGGTCTTCAAGGATTGCGAAACCTGCCCGGAGATGGTGGTGATCCCGGCGGGCACCTACACCATGGGCACGGACAGCCGCCATGAATACGAACGCCCGCCGCATACCGTGACGATTTCGAAACCCTTTGCCATGGGTCGCTTCGAGGTGACGTTCGACAACTGGGCGGCGTGCGTCGAGGATGGCGGCTGCCCGCGCACGCCGGACGATCACAAATGGGGCCGCGGTCCCCGCCCGGTCATCAACCTGACCTGGCTCGAAATGCAGTTCTATCCCCGCTGGCTCGGCAACAAGACCGGCCGCAAATACCGCATGCCGTCGGAAGCCGAATGGGAATACGCCGCGCGCGGCGGCACCACGACCGAATTCTGGTGGGGCGACGACAAGGGCGTCAACCTCGCCAACTGCCGGGACTGCGAAAGCAAATGGAGCAAGAAGGGCTCCGCCCCGGCCGGGTCGTTCAAACCCAACCCGTACGGGCTTTACGACACCAGCGGCAATGTCTGGGAATGGGTGCTCGATTGTTGGGTGCCGAATTACGACGGCGCGCCCGCCGACGGCAGCCCGCGGATCGTGGAACCCTGCCGCGAACGCGTCATGCGCGGCGGTTCCTGGTATTACATCTCCAAAAATGCCCGTTCCGCCTGGCGCTTCAAGAACGACGCCCGGGTGAAAAGTTACGGCATCGGGTTCAGGGTTCTGCGCGAAATCCCGTAGATCGGATCTATGATTTATCGGAACCGGCAGCCGTTACGGTTTTTTATCGGGACCGATAAGTTCTTCAAGCTGTTGTTGCATGCGGGCAAGCTGTTCGCGCATCTGATTCAACTCGTCGCTTTGATCCTCGGATTGATTTTTTGCCGGTTTTTCCGTGCCTTCGGGTTGCGGGCCTTCGGGTTGCGAATCGGGTTCGCCCGACTTTTTGTCCCGATCCTGTTCGCTGCCGTAAAACGGCGAGAACATCTTCATGGCGTTCTCGAACACGGCCATGTTCTGTTTTCCCATCTCCTCGAAATGCGAGAACGGCGAAAGGCCCCGAAGCGTATCGCGCATGTATTGACGCATTTGCTCTTGATTGCGGGCGAACGACTGCATCGTATGTTCGAGATACCGCGGCACCAGGCCTTGCAGGCTATCGCCGTAAAAGCTGATGAGGTTGCGCAGAAAACTGATGGGCAGCAGGTTCTGCCCCTTGGCTTCCTCTTCGACGATGATCTGCGTAAGTACCGACCGGGTGATGTCTTCGCCGGTCTTGGCGTCCATGACGACGAACTCGATGCCGTCCTTGACCATCTGCGCCAGATAATCGAGGGTAACGTAACTGCTGGTCGACGTATTATAGAGCCGCCGGTTGGCGTACTTTTTAATCGTGACGACGTCTTTGTCCGTGCCGGTCTCGCCGCTCATAACCGTTGCCCGATTGGTTGCCACAGGGTGTCCGGCCATTATATAGCGGGTTTCGTAATTTTTTTGCAACGCAATAAACCTTGGGGGATTTCGAATTTATCCTTATAATCGATTGAAATTAAATGATTTTACGTTGACTATCCGATGATGGCGCCATGACGAAACCGCCCGATCTCGACGCGTTGGCCCGCCAGTACCTGGATCTGTGGCAGGATCAGCTTGCCGGCATGGCCCAGGATCCGGAAGTCACCGAGATGATGGCGCGCACGGTGGAACTGATGAACACCAACATGGCCGCCTTCACGCTTTTCGCGCAATCGGCCCTCGGCGCCGCGACCGGGCGGCCCGAAAGCACCGAGGTAAACGGTCATGACACACCTGCACCCCAACGGCGAACGCCGCCCGCAACGGCTGGGTCCAAGGCCGCTGCCGCTGCATCTGGCGATCCAAACCTCGACGTGGATAAGCTCCTTCGCCGCATTGCGGCTCTTGAGAAACGGCTCGCTGCCCTGGAGGCCGGCCCTGCAAAAAAACGCGGCGGCCCTCGAAAAAGCCCTAACCGCCGTCGATCCTGAAGCGTTCGCCCGGGCCGTCGCCGCCGAAACGCAACGGCGCCTCAAGGCGTTCGCCGACGGCGTGTTCACATACCGGCACGGCCGGCGCCTGCCCCCTCCGAACGATCCGCCGTGTCTTTGGCGCGAAGGATCGACCCGGCTGCTCGATTACGGTTTCGCGCAGGAAAAAAAGGGCAAAAAACACGACGGCCCGCCCTTGCTGGTCATCCCCTCGCTGATCAACCGAGCCTACATTCTGGATCTGACGGAAAAACACAGTTTCCTGCGCGCGCTCGCGCGTGCCGGTTTTCGCCCCTTCCTGATCGATTGGGGCGCGCCCGACGAAACCGAAAAAACATTCACCCTCACCGATATCGTCGCCGGGCGCCTGGAACGCGCCCTGACGGCGATCAAGACGGAAACCGGCCGCGAGGTACACGTCATCGGCTATTGCATGGGGGGCCTGCTGGCGCTGGCCTTGGCCCAGCGGCGGCCCAAGGAGACGGCATCCCTGGCCCTGCTGGCGACGCCGTGGGACTTTCACGCCGGTGCCGCCTCCACGGCCCGCCTGTTGACGGCCCTGCGCCCTCAACTGCAAGCGTTGATCGACGTCCTCGGCACCCTGCCGGTCGATGCCATTCAGGCGCTGTTCGCCGGTATCGCGCCGTACGCCACGGTCGAAAAATTCCGGCGCTTCAGCCGCCTCAAGGCCGACTCCGCGAAAGCGCAACGCTTCGTCGCGCTCGAGGACTGGCTCAATGACGGCGTGCCGCTGGCCGGCCCCATCGCCAAGGAATGCCTGTTCGGCTGGTACGCCGAAAACCGGCCCGTCAACGGTACCTGGTCGATCGCCGGCAGCCCGGTCGACCCCGGACGGATAACCATGCCCACCCTGGCCGTCATTCCGCAGCAGGACTACATCGTCCCGCCGGCCTCGGCGCACGCGGTGATCCCGCTGCTCGCGCATGTCGATTGCCTCGAGGTTCCGGCGGGCCATATCGGCATGGTCGCCGGGCAGCGCTACCGCACCGTGTTGCTGGCCCCGCTCGCGGATTGGTTAAAACGACAGTCCTGAGATCGTTTCACCCGCGCCTTTTTTACGCCGCGTCTTTCTTCCCTTGTTTCGGAAAAAACGGGGCGTATATTGAAAATCTAAGCGTTTTTTAAGCCTCACGACCAAAAAAACCGGCCGAGCCGGATGTAGGAGGATTTCCATGACCGACGTCGTAATCGCTGCTGCCGCCCGGACGCCCGTTGGCGCCTTCAACGGAACCCTTAGTTCCCTGCCCGCCCATGCGCTCGGCGAAGCGGTAATCCGGGAAGCCTTGAAACGGGCGACCGTGGAGCCCGGCGACGTTTCGGAAGTGATCATGGGGCAAATCCTCGCGGCCGGCGCCGGCATGAACCCGGCCCGCCAGGCCGCGCTCGCCGCCGGCATCCCCGCCGACAAAACCGCGTACATGATCAACCAGGTTTGCGGGTCAGGGCTGCGCTCGATCGCGCTCGGTATGCAGGCCGTACACTTGAGCCAAAGCGATATCGTCGTCGCCGGCGGACAGGAAAGCATGAGCCAGGCGCCGCACTGCCTTCATCTGCGCGACGCCACCAAGATGGGCGACGCCAAGATGATCGACACCATGATCAAGGACGGACTGTGGTGCTCGATCAACGGCTATCACATGGGCAATACCGCCGAGAACGTCGCCAAGCGCTGGCAGCTTACCCGCGAGGAACAGGACGCCTTCGCGGCCGCCTCGCAACAAAAGGCGGAGGCCGCGCAAAAGGCCGGCAAATTCAAGGACGAAATCGTTCCAATCACGATCAAGAGCCGTAAGGGCGATACCGTAATGGCGGACGACGAATACCCGCGTCACGGCACCACGGCGGAAACGCTGGCGAAACTCCGCCCGGCGTTCGACAAGGAAGGCACCGTCACCGCCGGCAACGCGTCCGGCATCAACGACGGCGCCGCGGCGGTCGTCCTGATGACGGCGGCGGAAGCGGCGAAACGGGGCATCGAGCCGCTCGCCCGAATTGCCGGGTGGGCCACCGCCGGGGTCGAGCCCGACGTGATGGGCACGGGACCGATTCCCGCCAGCCGGGCCGCCTTGGCAAAGGCCGGCTGGAAAATCGACGACCTCGACCTGATCGAGGCCAACGAGGCTTTCGCCGCGCAAGCGCTGGCCGTCAACAAGGATCTCGGCTGGGACCCGGACAAGGTCAACGTCAACGGCGGCGCGATCGCGCTCGGCCATCCGGTGGGCGCTTCGGGTGCGCGCATCATGGTCACGCTCCTGCACGAAATGCAAAAACGCGGCGCCAAAAAGGGCCTCGCCACGCTGTGCATCGGCGGCGGCATGGGCATCGCCATGTGTGTTGAGCGGGACGGTTAATTCGTTCACACTACCGAGAACAAGACTAACAGGAAGCAACAGGGAGAAACGTTAAATGGGACGCGTTGCACTCGTGACGGGCGGCACACGGGGTATCGGCCGGGCTATCAGTATCGCTTTGAAAGATGCCGGATATTCGGTCGCCGCCGGCTACGGCGGCAACGACGATGCGGCCAAGGCGTTCAAGGACAAAACCGGCATCGAGGTTTTTAAATTCGACGTCGGCGATTACGCCGCCTGTCAAAAAGCCGTCGGCGAGGTCGAGGCGAAACTCGGCGCCGTCGAAGTTCTCGTGAACAACGCCGGCATTACCCGCGACGCCATGTTCCACCGCTTGGACGCCGAGGCCTGGAACGCGGTAATCAACACCAACCTCAACGGCGTCTTCAATTTGTCCAGCCTGGTCTTTCCGGGCATGCGTGAGCGCGGCTTCGGGCGGATCGTCAACATCAGTTCGATCAACGGGCAAAAGGGCCAGATGGGGCAATGCAATTATTCCGCCGCCAAGGCCGGCATGATCGGCTTTACCAAGGCGTTAGCCCAGGAAGGCGCCTTCAAGGGCGTTACCGTGAATGCCGTCGCGCCGGGCTACATCGGCACCGAGATGGTGCTGGCCGTGCCCGAAAAAGTGCTGAACGAGAAGATCCTGCCGCTGATCCCGGTCGGCCGCCTGGGCGAGCCGGAGGAGATCGCCCGCTGCGTGGTGTTCCTCGTCTCCGACGACGCCGGCTTCATCACCGGCTCGACCCTGTCCGCCAACGGCGGGCAATATATGGCCTGACACGATAGGCCCGGAGCAGGCTTCCAGGGACGGCCGAGGCCGGTTCGTGTTAGATTGCCGCCATGTGGACGGACGTCGTCGATCTCAGGGACTTTTACGCCGGCAGCCTCGGAGCCGCGGCGCAACGCATGATCGGGCGGCGCATCCGTGCCATTTGGCCCGACACCAAAAAACAAAGCGTCCTCGGCCTCGGCTACGCAACGCCGTTCCTGAACCCCTACCGCGCGGAGGCGACCCGCGTCCTGGCCGCCATGCCGGCCCGGCAAGGCGTGCTCCATTGGCCGGCCGAGGGCAACGGCTTGACGGCGCTGTGCGACGAAATGGACCTGCCTTTTCCCGATCTTTCGATGGATCGCGTTTTATTGGTTCACGCGCTCGAATGCGCCGAGCAGGTCCGTCCCATGCTGCGCGAGGTCTGGCGGGTTCTCTCGGGCAGCGGCCGGCTGCTGGTCGTCGTGCCGAACCGAAGCGGTATCTGGGCACGCTTCGAGCGGACGCCCTTCGGTCATGGCCAGCCGTATTCGCCGTTCCAAATTTCCAGGCTCTTGCGCGAAAATCTTTTCACGCCGTTGCAATCCTACACCGCGCTTTACATTCCTCCGGTTCATTCCCGGATGATTCTCTCGGCGGCGCCGGCGTGGGAAAAGATCGGAGAAAAAATGTTTTCGACGTTCTCCGGCGTGGTTCTGGTCGAGGCCTCCAAGCAGCTGTATGCCGGAAATCTTCAACCGACGGAACAACGCCGGCGGGGCTACATTCCCGCGCCGCAAGGGAATTCTCCGGCAAGCCGGCGAAGTTGACGGCTACTTCTTCAGCACGAAAACGGCCTGAACCCCGAGCAGATTGGCCAGAAACAGATTCGAACGAACGCGCCGCACCTGGCCTTCCCGGTCCAACGCAACGCTCCGTTCGACCGTGACGCCCAGTTCGCCGCACAAATCGATAAAATCCTTGATCGTGCATAGATGGATGTTCGGCGTATCGTACCAATGATACGGCAACGAGTCGCTGACCGGCATTTGTCCGTGCAGCGCCAAATGCAGCCGCAACCGCCAATACGCGAAATTCGGAAACGAGACGATGGCCCGCTTGCCGATCCGCAGCATGTGCTCGAGCACGATCCGCGGCGACGTGACCGTTTGCAAAGTCTGGCTCAGCACCACGTAATCGAAGGCGCCATCGGGATACGCTTCCAAATCCGTATCGGCGTCGCCCTGAATGACCGACAGCCCCGCGCTGACGCACGCTTGCACGCCTTCCGTGCTCAATTCGATACCGCGCCCGTCGACCTGCTTGAAATGCACCAGGTAATCGAGCAACACGCCGTTGCCGCAACCGACGTCGAGAAGGCGCGTGTCGGGCTCAATCATGTCGGCGATGATCTGCAGGTCGACACGAATAGCTTTTTGCAGCGACGGGATCGTCATGGGTTCGCCCGGGGCAAGCCGCGAAGCTCGGCCGTTCCCTCCAAAAAGCCGACGAGCAATTTCTCGAATTCGGGCTCGTCCAGAAGAAAAGCGTCATGCCCGGCGTCCGAGTCGATTTCGACGAAGCTGACGTTCGCCGCGACCGCGTTCAACGCCCGCACGATCTGGCGGCTCTCCTGCGTCGGGTACAGCCAATCGCTGGTAAACGCGAATACGCAGAACCGCGTTCGGATATTCCTGAACGCATTGGCCAAAACGCCGCCGTATTCGCCGACGAGATCGAAATAATCCATCGCCCGGGTAATGTAGAGATACGAATTCGCATCGAAGCGGTCGACAAACGTACTGCCCTGATGACGCAGATAACTCTCCACCTGGAAATCGGCATCGAAGCCGTACGTTACCGCGTCACGGTCCTGCAGCCGCCGGCCGAACTTCTGCAGCAGCGCGACATCCGACAGATACGTGATGTGCGCCGCCATCCGGGCGATCGAGAGCCCGCGATTCGGCACCTTGCCGACGGTTTGATACGCGCCGTTGCACCAGTCCGGATCGGCCATGATCGCCTGGCGCCCCACTTCGTGAAAGGCGATATTCTGGGCCGAATGGCGTGCCGTCGTCGCGATCGGCACGGCGGAGAAAATCCGCTCCGGATATTTCGCCGCCCACTCGAGCACCTGCATCCCGCCCATGGACCCGCCGATCGCGCAAAACAATTGCTCGATCCCGAGATGATCCAACAACATGGCCTGCGCGCGCACCATGTCGCCGATGGTAATCACCGGAAAATCGAGCGCCCAGGGTTCGCCGGTCGCGGGATTCGTTTCCTTGGGGCCGGTCGTCCCCATGCACCCGCCGAGAATATTCGCGCAAATGATATGAAACCGGTCGGTATCGAGCGGTCTGCCGGGCCCAACCATCCGTTTCCACCATCCGGGCTTATCGGTGATGGGATGGGGCTCGGCGATATATTGATCGCCGGTCAAGGCATGGCACACCAGGATCGCGTTCGATTTATCGGGATTTAGGGCGCCGTAGGTCTGATAGGCGACCGTGAAGCCGCTCAATTCGGCGCCGCAATCCAGGCGCAACGGCGCCTCCACGCCCAGCCGGACCTGATGGCCCGGCAGCGGCGACGGGGGGGCGGACGTCGTTTCTGAGCCCGGTTGAGCGCTCATTCCCAGCAATCCTTTGGTTTCCGAGGCCGGATAAGGGCATCATTGCTAGGAATCTCCGGCGGACGTGTCAACGTTTTCTTTGATTTTGCAAAGACATGGCTTTATCACTGCGGCGCTGATGAGCTTCCAACACAACGGAAAAGGCCGGATCGAGGCATGAGCGGACAAAAGTCCCTGAATCAATTGAGGCAGGAAATCGATGATATCGATACCCGGATTCACGATCTCCTGATGGCGCGCACGCACGTCGTCGAGAACGTGCGCGACCTCAAGCGCGGCCAGAAGATCAAAATCCGGCCGGCCCGCGAGGCTGAAATCCTGTACCGGCTGGCGGCCCGCCATCGGGGCGTTTTCCCGCTGCGCGATCTCAGTCACATTTGGCGCGTTATCATCATGGCGACGCTGTCGATCGAGGGGCCGTTCTCGATCGCGGTTTACATGCCCAAAACCGGCAGCGGCCTTTGGGATCTGGCGCGCGATCAATACGGCATCTTTACCGACATGACCGGTTTCGGCTCGGTGCGCCGGGTGATCGATGCCGTTCAAACCCAAAAAGCCACGGTCGGCATCCTGCCGTTACCCGCCCGCGGCGAATCGGACCCGTGGTGGCCGCATCTCGCAAACACGAACTTGGACCGCCCGCGGGTCATCGCCCGCCTGCCTTTCGCCGGCACCGGCAACACGCGTGAGCACGGCCTCGAGGCGCTGGCGATCTGTCCGGTCGCGCAAGAGCCGACCGAGCACGATAGAACCTTGATCGCGATCGAAGCCGGCGATTCGATCAGCACGCGTGCGCTTAACGGCGCGTTTAAAACCTTGGAACTCGACACGACGGAGCATCATACCTGGCGCGACGAACAACGCCCGGAAACCTGGTTGACTCTGGTCGAACTGGCGGGTTTTTTCGGGGAAGACGACCGGCGCCTGAACCGGCTCGGCGAAGCCTTGGGCAATAGCGTGCGCCGGGTCGTGCCGCTCGGCGGCTACGGCCTTCCCTTGCCGATGGCCGGTTTGATGAGCGAGCGGAAAGGCCGTTCGAAATGACCGCCCCGACGCCGCGTCCCGGCATTCTCGAGATCAGCCCCTACAAAGGCGGCGATTCCGCCCTGCCGGGCAAAACCCGCGTGATCAAGCTTGCCTCCAACGAGAGCCCGTTCGGTCCGAGTCCGATGGCGGCAAAGGCGCTGGCGGATTCGTCCGCCACCGTACACCGCTATCCCGACGGCGGCTGCACAAAATTGCGCTCAGCGCTCGGACAACGCCACGGTCTCGACCCCGCCAATATCGTCTGCGGCGCCGGTTCGGATGAAATCTTCGGTTTACTGTGCCGCGCCTATACGGGACCGGGCGATGAGATCGTCTACAACGAACACGGCTTCCTGATTTTTCCGATCGCCGCGCGCGCCTGCGGAGCGACCCCCGTCAAGGCGCCGGAAACGAACCTCAAAGCCGATGTCGACGCCATGCTCGATGCCGTCAGCGAGCGCACGCGAATCATATTCCTGGCCAATCCGAACAACCCGACCGGCTCGTATTTAAGCCTCGAGGACCTCAAGCGACTGCGCGCGGGGCTGCGCGAGGACGTCCTGTTCGTAATCGACGCGGCCTACGCCGAATACGTGACGACAAGCGATTACGACGTCGGCTTCGGCATGGTCGATGACGCCGCCAATGTCGTGGTGACCCGCAGCTTCTCGAAAATCTTCGGCCTCGGCGGCGCCCGGCTGGGCTGGGCGTATTGCCCGCCCGTCATCGCCGACGTGCTGAACCGGATCAGGATGCCGTTCAACGTGACCGCGCCGACCCAGGCCGCCGGCCTGGCCGCTCTCGAGGATACCGGGTTCGTCGCGCGGGCGCTCGAGCACAACTCCCAATGGCGCGGCCGCTTGACCCAGCGCCTGCGCGGCATGGGCCTGACCGTGCCCGACAGCATGGGTAATTTCGTGCTGGTCCGATTCCCGGCGGAACCCGGCCGAAACGCCGAGGCCGCCGATGCGTTCCTGCGTAATCATGGTTTGATCGTGCGCCGCATGGCGGCGTATGGTCTTCCGGACTCCTTACGCATTACCGTCGGCCTCGAAGACGAGATGCAGGTGCTCACGGACACCTTGGATCGATTTATGGAAAGCGCATGAGCGAAACGGTTCACTTCAAACGCGTGGCCTTTATCGGCATCGGGCTGATCGGCTCGTCGCTGGCGCACGTCCTGCGCCGGCACGGCCTTGCCGACCACATCGCGGTTACCGCGCGGTCCCGGGCGACGTTGGACAAGGCGGTCGACTTGGGGCTCGCCGATTCGACGACCCTCAATTCCGCCGAAGCGGTCGCGGGGGCGGACCTGGTGATGATCTGCACGCCGCTCGGCGCTTACGAAACGGTCGCGAAAGCCATCGCGCCGCATCTTCAGCCGGGCTGCATCGTCAGCGACGTCGGCTCGGTCAAACAAACCGTGCTTGACGTGCTCGCGCCGGTGCTGCCCGAAACCGTGCATCTGGTGCCCGGTCATCCGATCGCGGGCACCGAACATTCCGGCCCCGAAGCCGGCTTCGCCGAACTGTTCGAGGATCGCTGGTGCGTTCTCACCCCGGCTCCCGACACCGACCGGCGGGCCGTCGACACGATTTCGGCGCTCTGGAAACAAGCCGGGATGAAGGTCGAAATCCTGGACGCGGTCCACCACGATCACGTGCTCGCCATCACCTCGCACCTGCCGCACCTGATCGCCTACACCATCGTCGGCACCGCGACCGACCTCGCCGACGATCTGAAAAAAGAAGTCGTCAAATACTCCGCCAGCGGGTTTCGCGATTTCACCCGCATCGCGGCGTCCGATCCGACCATGTGGCGCGACATCTTCCTCAGCAATCGCGAGGCGGTGCTGGACATCCTGGGACGCTTCAGCGAGGACCTGACGGCGTTGCGCCGCGCCATCCGCCACGGCGAGGGCGACAAATTGTTCGAGACCTTCGCCCGCACCCGCGACATCCGCCGCAAGATCATCGACGCCAAGCAGGCCTGACGTTCCGGCCTACAGTTTGATCCCCGCCTTCGCCAGAATGCGGTCCCACAGGGTATCGAAATCCTTGCCGAAAATCAGCGCCGCGTCGGCCGGCGCCGTCAGCCAATCCTCCCGGGCCATTTCGCCCTCGAGCTGGCCCGGCGCCCAGCCGGAATAGCCGAGGATGAAGATCCGCTGCTTGGGGCCCTTGCCGGCGGCGATCGCCTCCAGAACGTCCTTATGATTGGACCACGCTAAATTCGCGGAAATCCGCTTGGTGCTAACGTCGCGGTAATCGGTGCCGTGCAGAACCGCCGCCGCGCCGACCTCGACGGGGCCGCCGTAATGCAGCGCCACGGGTTCTTCTGATGTGCCGCCGTCGATCCCGAAGCCTTGCAGAAACGTCGAGAGCGGTCCCGCGCCGAATATTTTATTGATCACGAATCCCGAGGCGCCCGTGGTGTCATGGTCCGTGATCAGGATCACCGTGCGCTCGAAACGCGGATCGGGCATCTTGCGCGCCGCGACCAGGAATTGGCCGGTCAGAAAAAGCGTGTTGGCGCCGGCATTGGTGCTTCGATACGCCCCGTCCGCCCGCTGATCTGTCGCATCCGCGCCGAGGTTCGACACGGCCGCCAAACCGACGGCAAGACAAACAACGGCGCCGATCAGGAAACGAGACTTTCTCATGAAAAAACCATACCAAAAAAAACAAAACGTTTTAGGGCGCGATGGTCTCCCAGCGGATAAACGGCAAATTCACCAGGGCAACGGGGCCGGCGTAGAGTTTACGGTTCTGAACGGACAACGCGATATCGAGGCGCGGCCGGTCGCCGGGCGTCGGGCGGGTCGCGAGCGCCCCGAGGATGATGGCGGCCGTCGTGGCGATATTCGGCTCGATCAATCCCTGCTCGCGTAATGCGGTAATGACACTCAAAAACCCTTGAACCTGTGCCGAGAACGCACCGACCGGCTGCAGCTGCTCGTCCAACGCCAGGGTGCCGCTGGTCTTGAGATCGAGCGATCCGTAAGCGACTTCCAAGGTTTTCACCTCGATCGTGCCGCCCGCGTCGCGCCAAGCCAGCAATTGACGCGGCTCGAGCCGCCGGGGCGGCTCCGCCAGAATACCGCCGTTGAAAACAATGCGCGAAAACGTCCGGCCGAGCGGCAACGAGAGGGATTGCGGCACCTCGACACCGGCCGCCGAGAGCGACCAGAGCCGGCTCGGCGTTTTCTCGTCGACCCGGGCCGCCGTATTCCGCAACAGCTCCAACCGGCCATGGTCGATCCGCAGGTGTTGGGCTTGGTTTTGGTTTTGGGCGCGCGCCGTCATGTCGAGATTCTCGATCCGCAGCCCCATGGCGGTCCCCGCCGCCCCGCCGGAAAAATCGAGCGTCAAGTGCCGCGCCCGGCCCCGCCATGTCGTCGTTTTGCCGTCGGCGGTCACACCGAGGTCTTGCGAGCCGCCCAGCGCAATGCGAATCGTACGCGGTTGCCACGGCGTGACGGACAGTACGGCCTGCTGTCCGCGCCACACGAACGAATGACGCTCCTCGTCGAAGGCGATCACCGGCTGCGCGAGCGTCAAGCGCACCGCCAGCGGAAATCCGCTCAATACGGCGCCATCATGACGGACGCGCGTCCCCTCCCGCGCCTGCGCTTCGATCCAGCGCTCGGTACCGACGCGCAATTGCTGGGCGAGAAAAAACCAGTACCCCGTGTACAGCGCGATCGCCACGCCGCAGAGGCCGCAGAGGCCGAGCGCCCACCGCACTCCCCGGCGGCGCTGTTTCGGCGCGGCGGGAGTTCCAGGAATGGTTTCAGGGGTGTCGCTCATAACGGTCGCAATTCCGGCGCTGTTGAAATTCGTTTATAGGACGTTGCGAAGCCGGAATCGAGAGACTAGCCTCTAAACGCATGACGCGGGACCGAGAAAATTTCTGGGTATTCGGCTACGGCTCCCTGATGTGGCATCCGGATTTTCCCTTCGAGCAGGCCGAGTGCGCGCTGGTGCGCGGGTATCACCGCGCGCTGTGCGCGCTCTCCTCGCGCTACCGGGGCACGCTCGAGAAACCCGGGCTCGTGGTCGGCATGGACCGGGGCGGCGCCTGTTTGGGCCGCGCCTACCGCATCGCGCCGCGCCGCATCGAGGAGGTGACGGCCTATCTTCATGCCCGAGAGCTCAAAAGCGGGGTGTATCAAGCGCGCCACGTCGACATCGTCACGCGCACCGGCGAGCGGGTCCGGGCTTACACCTTCGTCGTCTGCCGCGACAGCCCTCTCTATACCGGCAAGATTGCGTTCGACCGCCAGGTCGAGCTGGTTTTACAAGGCCACGGCGAACGCGGCACCAGCTTGGAATACCTGGCGAATACGGTCGCGCACCTGGAGGGCATGAGCATTCCCTGCGAAGCCTTGCGAGCGGTGCTGGAGCAGGCGCAACAGGTTTATCGGGATCGGGGAAACGAACGACCGTTCAGGCGTCAACCGCACTTGGAATAGCCGCAGCCGGTGCAGAGATCGCAATTCTCCTGGCGGATCAGCCCCGCCTGACCGCACTTCGGGCATTGCCGGAAGGCGGCCCCGCCGGACGGGCGGTGCGGCGCATTGAGCCCGCGCGACGCGGTGAGATTGACGACTTCGCGTTTTTCATCGGCATCGCGGTCGGTGAGCTTTTCGGGCGCGGGCAGGAACCCGATCGCGATCATGTGCTGCTCGATCACGTCGCCGAGCGCCGCCAGCAGCGACGGCACGTAACGCCCGCCGACCCAGTAGCCGCCGCGCGGATCGAACACGGCCTTGAGCTCCTCGACCACGAAGGAGACGTCGCCGCCGCGCCGGAACACCGCCGAAATCATGCGCGTCAGCGCGACCGTCCAGGCGTAGTTGTCCATGTTCTTCGAGTTGATGAACACCTCGAACGGGCGGCGGCGGCTGTCCTGGATGATATCGTTCAGGGTCACGTACAGCGCGTGATCGGATTCCGGCCAGCGGACCTTGTAGGTGGCGCCGGGCAACACTTCCGGGCGGTCCAGCGGCTGGGTCATGTAGACGATAGCGCCCGAATCGCCCTGATCGACCGGGCGGCTCGATACCCGGGCGGCCTTTTCGAACGGCAACTCGGGCTGCTCGTCACGGTCCTTTCGTTTCGCCGCGCCCTTCACCTCGAGAACCGCGCCGGTGACGTCGTTGGGCCGGTAGGTGGTACAGCCCTTGCAGCCGAGATCGTAGGCCTGCATATAGATATCCTTGAAATCCTCGAACGGGATTCCTTCCGGGCAATTGATCGTTTTCGAGATCGAACTGTCGATGTATTTCTGCACCGTCGCCTGCATCACCAGATGATCGTGCGGGCCGAGGCTCTGAGCATCGACGAAATAATCGGGCAGGTCCGCGTCCTCGCCGTATTGGCGCAGATACATCCGATAGGCGTAATCGGAAACCTCTTCCTCGCGCCGGGTACCGTCGGCCATCAACACGTGGCGGGTGTAGTTGAAGCTGAATACCGGCTCGAGTCCGGACGAGACGTTATCGGCGAACAGCGAAATCGTGCCGGTCGGCGCGATCGAGGTCAGCAGGGAATTGCGGATACCGTGCGCCGCGATGGCCGCGCGCACGTCGTCGTCGAGCCCGCGCACGGTTTCCCCGGCGAGGTACCGGTCCTTGTCGAACAGCGGAAAGGCGCCTTTTTCCACCGCCAATTGGGCCGAGGCCAGATAGGCCGCGCGCTCGATGGTTTTGAGCCAGGTTTCGGTCAACCGGACCGCCTCGCGCCCGCCGTAACGGACCCGGCACAGGATCAAGGCGTCCGCCAACCCGGTCACGCCGAGCCCGATCCGGCGCTTGGCCTTGGCCTCGTGTTCCTGCTGAGGCAACGGAAACCGGGATACGTCGACGACGTTGTCCATCATCCGGACCGCGGTCGCGACCAAGGCTTCGAGCTTGTCGGAATCGAGACGGGCGTTGGCCGTGAACGGCTGCTCGACGAGGCGCGCGAGATTGATCGATCCCAAAAGGCACGCGCCATACGGCGGCAGGGGCTGTTCGCCGCACGGATTGGTCGCGTGAATCTCCTCGGCGTAATAGAGATTGTTCAGACGGTTGATGCGGTCGATGAAGATCACCCCGGGCTCGGCATACTCGTAGGTCGCGTGCATGATCTTGTCCCAGAGCGCACGCGCCGGCAGGCTTTTGAAAACCGTGCCGCCGAACTGCAATTCCCACGGCGCGTCTTCCTTGACCGCCCGCATGAAGGCATCCGTCACCAGGACCGACAGGTTGAACATGCGCAACCGGCCGGGCTCGCGCTTGGCGGCGATAAAGGCCTCGATGTCGGGATGATCGCAGCGCATCGTCGCCATCATGGCGCCCCGGCGCGATCCCGCGCTCATGATGGTGCGGCACATGGCGTCCCACACGTCCATGAACGACAGCGGCCCCGAGGCGTCCGCCCCGACCCCGTGAACCGGCGCGCCCTTGGGCCTGAGCGTCGAGAAGTCGTAGCCGATGCCGCCGCCCTGCTGCATGGTCAGCGCCGCTTCCTTCAGGCCGTCGAAGATCCCGGCCATGTCGTCCGGGATGTCGCCCATCACGAAGCAGTTGAACAGGGTCACCGTGCGTTCGGCGCCGGCGCCGGCCAGGATGCGGCCCGCGGGCAGGAACTTGAAATCCTCGAGCGCGGCGTTGAAACGGGCCTCCCAGTGGGCCTTGTCGGCTTCCGGCTCGGCCAGCGCCCGGGCCACGCGGGCCCACGTGTCGGCGATGGTTTTGTCCACAACCTCGCCGTCGCCTCGTTTGAGGCGGTATTTCATGTCCCAGATTTGCTGGGATATGGAGGCCACCTGAGCCATCGTCATCCTCGTTCGACAGGGAAACCCCGGATTTCCGTTCATCGACGTACCCGGACCCCGGTCGCCGGTTGAAAAAGCCCGGAAAATAAAGGGTTTTTACGCGCCAATGGTAGACAATGCGGAAATCCGGGTCAAGGAAATGTTCATGTTATGTTTCCACCGACTTATCCTGAGGCGCGGGCGCGCCGGAACCGCCCGGACCGGTCCGAAACGCACTTCATACCCGGGACTCACAGGGACCGGCGGGAAACTTATCCACGAAACGGCCCACAGGACGAACACAGAACGGGCACAGGACAAACTGGGGCGGACTCGCGCGAGTCCGCCCCGTCGGCACATCCAAACGGCACGCCCAAACGGCGAGAAAAATCAGAAGCGGTAACCGACGCCGATACCGACCACCCAGGGGTCGAGATCGATATCCCCGGCGGTGACGCCGCCGCCGTTGATATGAAGCTCGGTATCGACGAAAACCTTCTTCAGATCCAGGTTCAGCGACCAGCGGTCATCGATCTTGTAGTCCACGCCCGCTTGCAAGGACCAACTGACGGCGTTCTTGTAATTGATCGAGTTGATCGAGCTGCCGGCTTTCTCCTTATAGAAAAAGACGTAGCCGACCCCGGCGCCGAGATACGGACTGAACTTGCCGTCCGGCATGAAATGGTATTGCAGATTGATATGCGGCGGCAGCAAGTTGACGCGGCCGAGATCCAATTTGCCCGATGAAGACCCCTCAAGGCTGACCGAATGCTGCGTGGTCGCCAAAATCAATTCGGCGGCGATATTCTTGGTGAAGAAGTAGGTGAAATCCAACTCCGGCACGACCGCGTTCCCGACGTCGGCGGTGCCGCCCAACTGGTCGGTTCCGCCGCCCGAATCGGGCATGAACCCGATAGCCCGCAGTCGGACCAAAAGATCGCCCTTTTCCTTCGCAAAGGCTGCCTGCGCGTTCAGCAGCACCGCAAAGCCCGTCAGGCACGCCACCAGAAAACTTATCGCGCGCCGACTGCGCGCCGGCCGACATTTTAAAGCCATAATTCCTCCACCCATCCGTTCGCGAAACCAAGACACGAGCCCTCGGCCTGACTGTGCCGACGATCCGTATCCGTGCCTATATCGCGGGCAAAACCTCGGTGACTTGCCCGGGATCAAGTCGCCGGCCGATGACGAGCTCATTTGCCGGCCCTGTTGCAAAAGAACAACAGGCGGCCCGGTCGAGGACCGGAAATGCTTCGATTTCAGGGGGTCGGGGATATGGCGTCCGGCGGAGGTACGCGGTATTTTTCGACGGCTTCCCGCTGAAGCGCCGCCGTCGCCGTTTCGATCCGTTCGCGCAGTTCGGCCAGGAACGTCGCCCGGTCGAGCCCCGCCGGCATCGCCGGCAGAAAATGAACCGTCACGACTCCCGGGCGTTTCAAAAGACTGCGGCGCGACCAGTACATACCGGAATTCAAGGCGACCGGAATCACCGGCACATCGAGACGCTGATATAGGGCCGCGATGCCCGGGTGGTAACCCCGCCGCCGGCCCGGCGCCGTGCGGGTGCCTTCGGGGAAAATAATGACTTTGCGGTTCTGGTCGAGCGCCGCGCGCGTATCGGCCAAAAGCTTTTTCAAGGCCGACGCCCCGGCCCGGCGGTCCACGACGATCATTTTTAACTTCAGCATGAACCAGCCGAAGAACGGAATTTGAATGAGTTCCTTTTTCAGAACATAGGCCGGATCGCAATCGAGGGCATAGAACCCATAGGTATCCCACGCGGATTGATGCTTACAGGCAAGAATCGCCGGGCCCTTCGGCAGATTCTCAAGCCCCCGGAATTCATGCGTCAATCCGACCGTCCACTTGAGAAGGGCATGAGACGTCCGCGCCCAAAAACAAACGCCCCGGATCATGAGCCGGCGCGGGCCGAGCATGAAAAAGGTGATCGACAGCACCACCGGCACGGACCAGACATAAAAGCAAATGTAGAAAATCAAAGAACGCGCATAAAGCATGCAAGCCGTTACCGATTCAGTATTTTGATTTTAAGCGCTTCGCTTTTATGACGAATCCCCGCCAGAAGATACTTATTATATTCGCCGACGATAAGACTGGACGTGCCCGGCCACGCCCACCAGCGTTCCTGCTTAACGTGATCCATGAACACCGGATGGGAGATCAATTCAATGTCCGGCATGGCATGCCGGAATTCGAGCATCGTCCTCGGCATATGATAGCCCGACGTGACGACGCGGAGACTTCGAAAGCCGTTTTGACGTACCCATTGAGCCGTTTCGGCGGCATTCCCGGCCGTATTGTCGGCCGAGTGCCCTATTTCGAGACAGCACTTCACCCCTTCCGGCTTTTGCTGAAAGAGCTCCAACAAGTGATTCACGTCGACCCCCCGGTAGACTCCGGAGACGAACAACTTTCCGGCATGCTTCTCGGACAGCAGCTTGAAACCCGTATCGAGCCGGCCCAGGCCGCCGGTCAAGACGGCGATCGCATCGGTTCGCGTGTCCGCGTCCCGAACCCCGTGGGGCAGTTGCGAGGCAAACCAGACAAGCCCGGCAGCCCATAAAACGACGGCGCCGGCCGCGCCAAGCGCCACCGCCCAGACTAGACGGCCACGGGGCCCGCGGCGGCGAAGGTGCATTCTTGCCCAGGCCATAACCGAGTCCCCCTCACAGCATCCGGGCCAAAGATTGTAACACCGTCACCCGGGCCGTCACCATGGCGATCAAGGCGACCAATAACGGAATCACGGCGATGATCAGCCATTGGTCGAACGGCAGCGACAATTTCGGAATGACCCCCGTGTCGAAGGTCGAGGACAGGATGCCGACGGCAATCAGCGTCGGCACCGCCAACGCCAGGCCGATCAAACTGCCCCGCAGAGCGAGCAGAAGGGCGCGCGTCGCGAATTGCCGCGCGATGTAGGAATCCTGAGCGCCGATCAAATGCAGAACCTCGATGGCTTCCTGATGAACCGCGAGCCCCGTTCGCGTCGTGAAGATAACGGTACCGACCGTCGCAAGCCCGATTAACCCCAAAACGGCGACGGCAACCGCCTGAATCGTGTGGATAAGCCTTAAAAACCGGTCGAGCCAGACGCGATGGTCATCGATGCCGGCCGAGGGCGCGAACGATCGGAGCTTTTGCGCCAAGGCGTTTATATCGAGCGGCGTATTCGGCGACACTTCGACGTCGATCAGGCGCGGCAACGGCAGATCGGAAAGCACCTTGGTGCGTCCCAGCCACGGTTCCAACAGACCGGATATTTCCGCCGCCGTCACCGGCCGTGCCTCGATCACGCCCGGCGTCTCGCGCAGAATTTTCAAGGCCCGACCGACATTTTTCTCGTCCTGCTCCGCCTGATCGGTCGTCGGCAACTGAACGGTCAGCGTTGCGCTCATGTTCTGATCCCACCGCGCAATCATGCCGCCGAGAACGAACGTTCCCGCCACCGACAGAATGGCGAGAAAAACCATGAAGGCGATCAGCCAGGGCAGAAATCGGTTGTAGTGATCTTGCTCGAGCGCAAGGTCCGTGCGGCGAGAGAGCATTACGACAACCTGTCGGAGCTACGGAAGCGACCGAAAGACGAGGCCGCCACGGCCGACGGGTCGGCCGATTCCGCCGGCCCGCCGACGGTCTTCCCCCGGTCCATGGACAACACGCCCCCCTCCAGACGCATGCAAGGATAGCCCATCCGCTCGACCATCGTTTCGTTGTGGGTGGCGATGACGATCGTCGTTCCCAACTTGTTGAGTTGAACAAAAAGGTGCATGAGCCGCAAAGCCATTTTATCGTCGACATTGCCCGTCGGCTCATCCGCCAGCAACAACTTAGGACGGGCAATCACGGCCCGAGCGATCGCGACGCGCTGCTGCTGGCCGCCGGAAAGAGTCGGAGGCCGAGCATTGATATGATCCTTGAGGCCGACCCAGGACAGCAGCTCGGTGACATTCTTCGCGACTTCGCTTTCTTTCACCCCGGCCACCCGAAGCGGCATGGCGACGTTGTCGAACGCCGACAGATGGTTGAGCAGGCGAAAATCCTGAAACACGACGCCGATTCGCCGCCGCACTTCCGGAAGGAGCCGGCGGGGCGTTACGGCGATATCCCGCCCGAACAAGGAAATCAAGCCGCGCGACGGCTTCATGGCCAGGTACATGAGCCGCAAAAGCGACGATTTACCGGCCCCGCTGGCGCCGAGAAGGAAATGAAAAGAGCCGGGCTCCAATCCGAATGTGATGTCTTGAAGCACTTCAGGCCCGAGACCGTATCTCAGCCCGACGTTTTCAAATCGTATTACCAACGCTTGATCGCTATACGACACCTTCGGCTCCCGAACGACCCGCGCACAATGGCATGGGAACCCGGCCCCGTCCAGGGCTGTCGCCGGGCCCGGCGGGGCCTGCGCGGCTTGCGTTGCCGTCCTCGAAAGCCTATAAACGACAGCAACTTAACGCCTGCAGACCTCGGGGAAATCCGGCCGCCATGTTCGTAACATGCCCGTCCTGCGCGACGCGATACGCCGTCGACAAAAACGCGCTTTCCGATTCCGGGCGGATGCTGCGGTGCGCCCATTGCGGGTTTACATGGTGGCATCAACCGCACGGCGTGCCCGACCCGCAACACGTTCAAGCCCAAACGATGGCGCAACAGCCGGTACCGGCCGAACCGGCGCGCGCCGCGGCATCGCAACCGGCACCACGACCGGCACCGATACCCGAGCCGGAGCCGGAGCCGGAGCCGGAACCGGAACCCGAGCCCATACCGGAACCCGAACCGGAGCCGGTATACGAACCCGAAGAAGACATCGAGGAACCGGCCGTCGAGGAACCCGATCTCACCGAGGACGAAATCAAGAGGGCCTTCGGCAACGAGGAACCCGAGCCGATCGAATCCATGACGGATACGCCGCCCGAAGACCGCGGAACCGACGATGACGATTCGGAAGTCAATCCCGACAGCATTCCCGATCCGGACCCGCTTCCCGAATCGCTCACCAGTCCGGATGACGACGATTTCGAGGATGAGGAAGAAGAGGAGAAAAGCCGTCTCGGCCTGGTTCTTGCCGCCGTCGGCGGCGGGCTGGTGCTTATCCTGCTTGCCGTCTTCGTTCTGATGAGCAAACAAATCGCCTCTTGGGTTCCCGAGATGGCCGCCGTTTACGACACGATCGGTCTCAATACCGTAACCCTGGGCGAAGGCCTGGAAATCCAGAACATCAAGTCCGAACGCATCAGCGGCAAGGACAGCGAATCCCTGATCGTCCGGGGCTTCATCCGCAACACGACACGCGAAAAGATCTCGGTCCCGATGATCAAGGTCGCGCTCTACAACGCCGAAAACAAAGAGGTCCAAGCCGTTATGGTATCGCCGAGAACGGCGCACATCGATGCCGGCCAGAGCCTCGGCTTCCGTGCTCAAATCGACGACCCCGCCGCCTCCGCCCGGCGTTTCGAGGTCACCTTCACGGAAGCGCAAGCCGCGACCCAGGGCGCTTCTCAGGGCGCTCCCGGCGCCCCGCCGGCGGACGCCCCGAAACAAGAGCAACCCGCGCCCGAAAAATAACGCGACGGATAGTGACCGGAACCGACCGGTTGGCCTTGCGACAGGGCTACCTCGGCGTCGCGAAGCATACTGCCGCCTCTACTCCCCTTGGCCAAGCATCTCGTGCCTCTATTCTCCGACGTCGGCTGATAGGACGGGAACACCTCACACGAATGGCTCGGTACAAACGATCTCGAGTTTCTCAATTGCCTCGCGGACCTGCTCTCGTTCCCGTTCAAAGGCGAGTTTTTGCAATGCAAGGTCCGCGATCGCCTTCGCCGTAATTTCGATTGTGCTGCATCGCGCACGATCCTGCGTAACGCTTGCCACGTCACATAACAGCCGGAGCAGCGACAGCACGACGCAAGCATGCCCAGCGCCCGCACCAGCGATGCCCAACAGGGATCGTTCCAAGAAGGCCCGGAAATCCGGCCCTGAGATTACCACGCGCAGGCGTCCTTCCTCGTCGTGCATCTCCTGCCGCGGCAATTCATGAACAGCTAACCGGACAAGCAGATCGCCGATGAAATCCAGGCAGTTCACCGCTGTAATGGGCTCATTAATGCCTGGAGACAGCGCGCGGATCCCGATTTCGGATAGCAACTCCATACCCAGTAGCGGGTCTCTTTCGGAAGTGCGTCGCGCACCGACAGCGTAGGCGGCGCGAAATCCATCCGCCACTTCCGGCGTCAGCCTAGCCGCCGGCCAAACCTCACAGAGAGCAATGCCCCGCGTGGCGAAGTCCCCCGTATGGCGGATCACACGAACAAGGAGATTGTGCGCGACGGCAACCCTGAAAATGTGTTCGCGGTCGAGCACTTGGATATACCCGGCGGCGCGCGCCTCCACCTCACCAGGCGGTTCTAACGGCAAATCCATCGCCACCGTCGACTGTCTCATCTCGCTTTCGGAATGCATGAGAAAACGAGCGAGCGCGACATCGGCGTCACGGTATAAGTGCGCGATCAGATTGCTGATTTGCAACGAGGTCGCTGTGTGATGGATGAAGTAGATGAGCGCGCAGAGAACAAAGTAGGCGCCGATCACTGTGATCAACAGCACGAGCCCGAGGAGCCGCGGGTCGTAGTACGCAGGCTCCGGCTGCAGCAACAAGATACCACCCACCCCAAACGCGAACCCGCCGAGGAACACGCCAAGTGTGTTCTGGTCGACGCGGTCACGCATGAAACCGGACAGCGCCCGCGGCGAGAAGGTCGACGCGGTCATGGTCATGACGACCATCAGAATCGAGAAGGTCACCGTGGCGACTGTGAGCGTGCTCGACGCCAGCAGCTGCAGCGCGCCCCTGACGGTTACGGAATCGGAGGCCGGGAACAGCTGCAACGTCGACTCGGACAGATACCGCCCACCCTCCATGACTAGAGCAGGTTCATTGAAAAAGGAATCGGAAGGGGATTCCCAAACGGCGTGAT
>JBBDTH010000126.1:0-25085 GCA_040904505.1 Rhodospirillales bacterium
CAGATCGAGCGCGGACGCGCTCGAGGGCGATAGTAACAAGCCGGTCGCAAGCAGCACGCTCGCAAAAACGCCGGCGGATTTGCTCATCCGAGACATAGTAAGCTTCTCCCTTCTTCTCCTAGATGAAAAATGATTTGCTTTTTTTGTTGGTTTTGTTGGCTGCGATGATAGGCGATGAGGATACACATGTCACGGCTGCATGCCCGATTTCGACATGATAATCACCCGATTGACATGAATTCCGGGGAAAACTCGAAAATTAGAAAAATGGAATGGACGCCGCCGCGCGGCGGCGGGAGGGGAATACTTCGTATGCCGTGGGGTGTTTAATCTTTTCTGATTATGCTGACCTTACTTGCCGATCGGCCGGTATTCGGCAAGCAGACAGCGCGTTCCGGCCGGGAACGTGGTCGCGGAACGGCGTTATCCCACGGCGCGCAGGGCCTCGACGGGACTGCTTTCGGTCTGGTGTTGCGCAAAATCCCAATTGATCAGATGGTCGAAGAAGATATCGACGTAGTCGGCGCGCCGGTTCTGATAGTCCAGATAATAGGCGTGCTCCCAAACGTCGAACGTTAAAAGCACTTTCTGGCCGAAGATGATCGGCGTGACGGCGTTGGGCGTACTCAGCACCTTCAATCGGCTGCCGTTCTCGACGAGCCAGGTCCAGCCGCTGCCGAAACAGCCGAGCGCCTTTTGCGTGAAGAAAGCGCGGAATTTTTCGTATCCGCCGAAATCGTTTTCCAGGCGTTTAAGCAACTGGCCATTCGGACTGCCGCCGCCTTTGGGCGAGAGAGAATGCCAATAGACATTATGATTCCAGGCCTGCGCGGCATTGTTGAAGATATTCTCCCGGTCGATGTCGTCGGCCGTGTCGAAAATGATTTCCTCGAGCGGTTTATCCTGAAGCGGCGTACCGTCGATCAGGCCGTTGAGTTTATCGACATAACCCTTGTGGTGCTTGCCGTAGTGAAGTTCGACGGTGCGCCTGGATACATGCGGCTCGAGGGCATCGGCTGCGTAAGGTAAGGGAGGATGTTTGATGCTCATGATAAAGAACTTTACTCTTGGAATGGCTACATGTTCTTACCGCGTTCCGCCCTAGTTTTGGAGGGGCACGGTAAATCGGCATGGCGCTTTCAGGAAGAATAGCGGCGTGGACAGGACGTGTATTCACCTAAGTTAAAGAAGGAGGGAAAATCGACCTGTAGCGGCGGAATCAATTCGTGCTTTTTAAGCCGGCAGGGGCGGCCTCCTGGATTTTGCCCAGGCGCTTCTTGAGGGGCGCCTCGACGGGCGCCGACGGGTCGATTCGCTCGATAAAGGCGGTGGTCATTGGCGACGGCTTGTCCTGTTTAAGGTAATCGCCGTCGAATCCCGCGGTGCGTTCCAAGCCCTCGATGTCCTTGATGATCAGGCGTTCGCCTTCCATGGCGATGAGGCCGCGTTCGCGCAACTTCTTCAGGGTGCGATTGACGTGGACGACGGTGAGTCCGAGATAATCTCCGAGAACTTCCTGAGTGACCGGCAATATAAACGATCTCTGCCGGGTGAATCCGACGATCTGCAGGCGCTTGCGCAGTTCCAGAATCAAATGAGCGATGCGCTCATAGGCCTTGCGGCGGCCCAGGCTGACGATATGTTCGATCATGATCGATTCATCTCGCGCCGAAGACCAGGCAATGGCCGCGCCGAGCTTGGGAAACTTTTGGGATCCCGTAATGATTCTGTGCGGGAGCATGGGTGAAACGATGATGTCCGTCAGGCCGGCGACGGACGCTTCCGCGGTTTTGAACCAGTTGGCCCTAAGGCCGATGAAATCGCCCGGCAGCAGGAAGTTGATGATTTGCCGGCTGCCCTCGGGCAGCAATTTGTAATTGATCGCCCAGCCGTCTTTCAGAATATAGCTGAATTGATACGGATTTCCCTCGGAAATGATGTCCGTGCCCGCATTAAGCCGGATTTCCTTTTGTTGCAGCTGATCCAGATAGTCGATTTCCTCTTGATTCAACTCCATGAAAACGGCGAGTCGCTTTGCCAGGCGGCCGTTGCGGGGCACTGTCGAGAGGATCGATCGATCACGTTGCATTATCGTCTGCCGATTAGCGTATTTTTCCGAAAAAGAAACATCATTAACTCAGTTTAATGAGCCGTCGGCGGCGATGCGATAAAAGAATTTTTGCTATCGTAGGGAATATTTTGGAAGCAGCGGAGTTAGGAATGGAAACCAAGCAGACGTTCCAACAAAAAATCAAAGCGCAAAAAGCCGAGATTCAAGCTGGAGTCAATGAGCTGAAAGTGAAGGCGCGCAAGCTCGAGGCCGAGGGGCGGCGCGATCTGGCGGATGTCCTCGAGACGATCGAGCGCAAGCGCGTTCAGGCCGATGCCAAGCTTCGGGAAATTCAAAACGAGGGCGCCGATGCTTGGGAAGACTCGAAAAGCGGCGTGGAAGCAGTCTATGCGGATTTATGCAAGACCGTGTCGAACACGGCGGAAAAGTTCCGGTAGCCGTCTTGGGGGTTTCTATTCGTAACGATCAACAATCGAGGATGAAGGCAATGAACAAGATGCGTAAGAAGACGGTTTCTCCGATCATATCTGCTGTGGTGGGTGTGTTTGTGCTGATCGGCGCGGCCGGTATGCCCAATCCGGCCGGTGCCGATTCCGATAAGTAAAGTCGAGCAAAAAGTCGAGGAAGCCTATCGCGACGTAAAGGAATATGGTTTCGAGAAAAAGGAAGACACGGTTGAATGGCTGAAGCAACGGCAGACGGCGCTCGAAATCAAGCTGAAGAAGTTGGAGGCGCAGGCCGAAAAAGGCGGCGATAAAACCAAGGAGGCCTGGAACAAAACGATTGTGGCGATCGAGAAGGAAAGAGCCGCCGCCGTGCAGCAGATGCAAAAGCTGTCCGCATCCACGAAAGATGCCTGGGAAGATACGAAAGACGGTGCCGTCAAAGCATACCGTGACCTCGAGACGGCGATCAACGATGCCGTGAATAAATTGTAGAGCGCGTAAAGTTCAGGCCGCTTCCCGGTGTAAAGTACGCCGCATTAAAAAAGCCCCCGTGCGGGGGCTTTTTCTTTGGTCTCGATGAAGCGTTTAAACGCCTTCCTTCGCCAGTTCCGTGTAGCCCTCGCGCGCCATCTTGCTCGGGTCGGAACCGGGGCGGCTCGTCGGACGCGGGTACTGCATACAGAGCACCGAGGCGCCTTCGGGACCGGCTTTGTAATGCACGGTTCCTTCGCCGCGCTCGACCCGGATCAGGGAATGCGGCGGCATTTCCTTGTCGCCGTCGAGCAGCAGGCCGCTGCCGACCAAGTGATACTGCCCGCCGCCATCCGAAACGATGGCATCGGTCTCGGCATTCGGGCCGAGATAATAGGCGACCGTCTGCAAGCCGTCTTCATGAGGCTCGATCAGATTTTCCGTCCGGACTTCACCTTCTTTCAAGCCCGAAATATCGGTGTCGAACAATTGGGCGATATTGCGCCCGGCCCGGCCCGGCATGTGCTGTTTGTTGCCCGGCATGGCCCAATGGCCGCCGCTCGCCGCGTTGCGCAGGGTAAAGAACGCGATGCCTTCCTCTTCGCCGATGATCGGGCCGTATGGGGTGTAGGCGTCGGCGTAATGGAACGCGATCGGCTTCACCGGCCGCTTGCCGATCCGGCCGTGGCCGCCGACGACCACCTGATATTGGTCGATATCGTGGAAATGCGGGTTGATGCGCGGGTTGGGATAAGGCCGCTCGACCAGAAACGCCTGCGGGCTCTGGTCGACTTGACCGCGTTTTCCGAAGAAATTGTGGCGGCGGCTCATGCCGCCCTTGCGCTGGAGTTCGATGATTTCGGCTTCATAGCTGGCGACGGCTTGCATGCGTAATAGCTCCCTTTTTCCGCTAAGGCCTCAAATATGGGCTGAATTTTCGCGAAATAATAATCGAAACATCATAATAGTCAAAATACGGGCTTTTGTCTTTAGGGATATATAAGGGCGCGGACGGCGGTTTTCAGGCTTTCATCCGGGCTTCCTTGGCGGCGATGGCGGCGGCTTTGTTCAGAAGGTTTTCCGCTCGGTAGACGATGGGATAATCGACCATCTTGCCGTCGACCTCGATCGCGGCCTTGCCTGCGGCGATGGCTTGCTGGAACGCCTCGATGATCTTCTCGGCCTTGCCGATCTCGTCCGGCAGGGGTTTGAATTCCTCGTTCAGGATCGGCACCACCGCGGGGTGAATGCACGACGAGCCCTCGAAGCCGAACCGGCGGGATTTGCGCACGGTGTCGCGCATCTCCTCGAGACGGGAAAAATCCGCGCCGGAGCCGACCAGCCCCATCGGGATCAATCCGGCCGCCCGGGCCGCGATGATGGAGCGTTGTTTGGGATACAGCAGCGTTTCCACGCTCGGCTCGACACCAATGGAAAGGGTGAAGTCCTCGCTGCCCAGGCCGAACGCCGCCAGCCGGGGGTGCGCCTTGGCGATGTCCTCCATGATGAAAAACGCCTCCGCGCTCTCGATGCGCGCGCTCAACAACGTCGAGCCCACATCCATGCCGCGTTCGGTTTCGAGTTCGGCGATGGCGGCGGCGATCAGGCGCACGTGGCTCGGCCCGTCGCATTTGGGGATAAGCACGCCGCGGATTGCCGGTGAGATTACCGCCTCGAGATCGGGAATGCCGAGGCGCAGCGGGCTGTTGATGCGCACGAACACGTCGGCACCGCCGCGCGCGACCTTGGCGGCGGCTTCTTGAACCAGTTTGCGCGCACCGGCTTTTTCGGACAGCGCGATGCTGTCCTCGAGATCGAGGATGATCGAGTCCGCGCCCCGGGTATGGGCCTTATCGACGAAACGGTCGACGTTGGTCGGCACGAACAGCATGGAGCGCAACACCAAGCCGTCGCGGAACTTTCGGTAGTCTATGCGGTCGTCCATCAAGCGGTTCCTTTCCCGGTTCGGGCTCAGACGATAACGTTCTCGGCGCGTAATCTTTCGAGCCCGGCGGCATCATAGCCGAGCCCGCCCAGGATTTCCGCGTTGTGTTCGCCGAGCTTCGGTGCCGGACTCTTGAATCCGCCGGGAGTCTTCGAAAGCCTCGGCACGATATTGTGCATCGGCATCCAGCCGAGATCCTCGTCGGGCAGATCGACGATGATCTCGCGCTCCCGGTAGTGTTCGTCCTCGACGATTTGGCTGATATCGAACACCGGCCCGACGGTGATTTCCTCCCGGCGGAAGAACGCGAGGTTTTCTTCGAGGGTCTTTTGCTTGATGAAATCGCCGACGATGCCGTCAACCTCCTCGCGCCGTTGAATGCGATCGGCGTTGGTGCGATAGCGCGGATCGTCGACCATGTCGGCCCGGCCGATGGCCCGGAACAAACGATGCGCCATGGATTGGATGGAGGCGGACATGGAGACCCACTTGCCGTCCTTGGTTTGGTACACGCCGCGCGGGCACGAGGTTTGCGAGGAGCTGCCGCTGCGCTTGCGCACCGTGCCGGCCATTTTGTAGCGCGCCGCCTCGGGCCCGAGGATCATATAAAGCGGTTCCAGAAGCGACAGGTCGATGATCTGGCCGCCGCCGTTTTTGAGGTCGCGGTGATAGAGCGCCATCGCCGTCGCCATGGCGCCGGTGATGCCGGCGATCATATCGGCCATAGCCAAAGGCGGCAGCACCGGCTCGCGGTCGGCGAAGCCATTGCGCGAGGCGAAGCCCGACATCGCCTCGACCAGGGTGCCGAAGCCGCCGTATTCGCGGTAAGGGCCGGTTTGGCCGTAGCCCGAGAGCCGCGCCACGATGAGCTTGTCGTTGGCCGCAATCAGCTTGTCCGGCTCGAAGCCCATTTGCTCGAGACGTCCGGGGCGATAGTTTTCGACGAAACAATCCGCGTCGGCCAACAGCCGGTGTAGGATGCGTTTGCCTTCGTCGGTGCGGAGATTAAGGCTGACGCTTTTCTTGTTGCGGCAATATTCCTTCCAATGCAGCGATATCGCGGAGGCGTGCCAGTTGCGGTAGGGATCGCCGTCGGGAATCGGTTCGATCTTGATTACCTCAGCGCCGAAGTCGGCGAGCATCTTGGTCAGCGTGTTGCCCGCGACGAGGCGCGAAAGGTCGATCACCCGGATGCCGTCGAGAATGCCGGTATAATCGGAATCGAATTTCTTTTTATGAAAATCCATCGAGTCTCCCCGTGTCGTTGAAAGCGCGCGCTTGTTGTTTCGCGGCGCCTCTCTTACTCTCTGCTTACTGTCGCGTATCGCCGCGATCAAGGCAAGGAGCACCATGCAAAAACCGCCATGCAAAAACCGAAAGTTATTCTGAGTTGGAGCACGGGCAAGGACAGCGCCTGGGCCTTGCATGCGCTGCGAAGCCGGGGCGAGGTCGAGGTGGTCGGGCTGCTCTCGACGACGACCGGGCCGGACACGGGCCGTCGGGTCACGGTCCACGGCGTCGATTGCGGGGTTCTCCGGGCGCAGGCCGAAGCCGCCGGCCTGCCGCTTGAGGAGGTGCCGTTGCCCGACCCCTGTCCGAACGAGGTTTACGAGCAAGCCATGGGGGCCGCCGTCGAG
Source organism: Rhodospirillales bacterium (assembly GCA_040904505.1). Taxonomy (GTDB): domain Bacteria; phylum Pseudomonadota; class Alphaproteobacteria; order Rhodospirillales; family CALINB01; genus CALINB01. The sequence goes on from JBBDTH010000126.1 coordinate 6,571, forward strand.
CACCTCAAGGCACGCGGCGTCACGCGGATCGCGTTCGGCGATCTGTTCTTGGAGGATGTCCGGGCCTACCGTGAAGTGAAATTGCAGGGTACCGGTTTAACCCCGATCTTTCCGCTGTGGGGCCTGGATACGGCCGCATTGGCGCGCGACATGATCGCGGGCGGGTTGAAGGCCTATTTGATCAGCATCGACACCGAGCAACTCGACGCCCGGTTTATCGGGCGCGGTTTCGATGTGGCCTTGCTGGCGGACCTGCCGCCCGGGTGCGATCCGTGCGGGGAACGCGGCGAATTTCACACGGTTACCTATGCGGGCCCGATGTTCGGCGCGCCGGTAACCATCTCGCTCGGCGAGATCACCCACGGCGCGCGGTTTTGCCATCAGGAAGCGGCGTTGGATTAAATCGGCACCGTTCCGACCGCCGAGGTGCGGTGCATGGTGCGGATCAGGGGCAGGTCGTAATCCTTTACCGCGCAGTGTTGGGTTTGCACGTTGTCCCAGATGACGACGTCGTGGGGCCGCCATCGGTGGCGGTATAGGAATTCGGGTTTTTTAATGTGCTCGAACAGCTCGGCGAGCAGTTCCGTACTTTCCGCTTCAGGCAGGCCGCAAACGCCGATGGTGAAGCCTTCGTTCACATAGAGGCATTTCCGGCCGTTTTCCGGATGAGTGCGCACGATCGGGTGCGTGTTGTCCGGCACCCGGGCTTTTTGGTCTTGCGGCGTTTCTCCGCGAATTTTTTCGCGGCCTTTGCGTGCGGCGGTATAGGTCGTGTAACTGTGAATTGCCTTGAGGCCCTCGAGGCGGCGTTTGATATCGCCGGGCAACGCTTCATAGGCGCGCCAGGTGCTGACGAATTGGGTGTCGCCTAGAATTTTACCGTCCCGTTCGGGCAGTTTGATCGCGCGCAGAAGGGAAAACGACAGCGGGCGCTTCTCGTAGGAAATGTCGGTGTGCCAATACTGTCCGGCGTCCTTGATGCCGATCGGCTTACCGGTTTCATCGGTTTCGTTCGAGGCCACGAGGATTTCGGGATGCCCGTGCAAGGCCAAATGGCTCAAAACGTGCTGGTGCAATTCGCCGAGCTGCCGGGTGAAGGCGATTTGCTGATCGGGCGTCAGGCGCTTTTGATCGCGGATGCACAGAACGGCGTGATCGTACGCGGCGGCCTTGAGATCGCGCAGGGCATTAGGAGACAGGTCCGCGATATCGATCCCGGTAATCTCGGCGCCGAGCGCTTTTCCGAGGGGGCTGAGCGTGAACCCGTTCATGGAGGCCGCCTATTTGGCTTGAGGATTTGACTTGCGTTATACTATGCCGACGCGGCCAGGGAAAAGAGAGAAGGGAAAAGAGACAAGGGAGACTAAACGGTCCAACGAGGAGGCATTCATGAAGCCAGGAGACAACGATCCGGACAACGATCCGGGCACGATTGCGGGCAAGCGTCTAACCGGGCATTTCGCGGCCGAGGTTTCGGGGGTCGATCTCTCCAAGCCGCTCTCGGACGCGGCCTTCGCGAAAATTTACGACGTGTATCTCGAGCACGCCGTGCTCGTTTTCCACGGCCAAACGATGAGCAACGAGGCGTTGCTCGATTTCAGCAGACGGTTCGGCAGGCTCGACGTGCATCATCTGATCGAGCACACCCTGCCGGAGCATCCCGAGATCCGAATCCTCACCAACCAGAAGAAGGACGGCAAGTTCGTCGGCGCCTATAACGCCGGCCCGGAATGGCATACCGATCAATCCTTCGTCGAGAAGCCCATGTTGGGCACGCTGCTCCTGTGCGATGCCTGCCCGCCGGAAGGGGGCAACACGGAATTCGCCGATATGCGCGCAGCCTACGATGCTTTGTCGGACGGCATGAAGGCGAAACTGGAAGGCTTGATCGCCACCCATGACCGGAATTTCACGTATTCGCAACGCTATCCCGACCGTCCGCCGCTCTCGCCCGAGCAACTTAAGGAAGTGCCGCCGGTAACCCATCCGATGGTGCGCGTTCATCGCGAAACCGGACGCAAGAGCCTTTATTTGTCGTTGACCTGCATCAGCGATATCGCCGGCATGACGCGCGCCGAGGCGCAGGCGCTGGTCGAAGACCTCAGCGCGCATACGACTAAACCCGAATTCGTCTACAGCCATGAGTGGTCGGTCGGCGATCTCGTCGTGTGGGACAACCGGTGTCTGTTGCACCGGGCGCGGCCGTTCGATTCCGAAAAATACCTGCGCTACATGCGCCGCACGCAAATCAAGGAAGACGGGCCGTTTACGTTGACCCGGGCCACCTAGCGGCCGCTTATGGGTGGAGAAAACCATGCAGAAGGAACTGAACGATCCGGCCTCGATCACGGCGAAACGGCTGACGCCTTATTTTGCCGCCAAGGTCTCGGGCGTGGACTTATCGCAACCTCTTTCGGCAGCGGCGGTCGCTAAAATCCGGGAGCTCTTTCTCGAGCACGCGGTTTTGGCGTTTCGCGGCCAGTCGATGAATAACGAGGCGTTTCTCGCGTTCAGCCGCGGCTTCGGTCGGCTCGACGTCCATCATCTGGTCGAGCATACGCTGCCCGACCATCCGGAGATCCGTATCCTTTCCAACGTGAAGAAGAACGGAAAATTCGTCGGGGCCTATAAATCCGGTTTCGTGTGGCACACCGACCAATCTTATAGAGAGAAGCCGGCACTGGGGTCGATTTTGCTGTGCGATCAATGCCCGCCCGAGGGCGGTAATACCGAGTTCGCCTGCATGACGGCATCCTATGAGGCGCTTCCCGAGGTGACGAAGCGAAAGCTCGAGGGGCTCATCGCGACCTTCGACATCAATCACAGTTATTCCCAGCGCTATCCGGAGCGTCCGCCGCTGGATGCCGATCATCTCCAGAAAGTGCCGCCGGTGAGGCATCCGCTGGTTCGCATCCATTCGGAAACGGGGCGGCGGATGCTCTATTTGTCGCTGACCTGCATCAGCGAGATCGGCGGCCTGGCGCAGGAGGAAACCCGTCGTCTCGTCGAGGAACTGGCCGAGCATTGCACCCAACCGGAATTCATTTACAGTCATGCTTGGTCGGTCGGCGATCTCGTGGTGTGGGACAACCGTTGCACCATGCACCGGGCGCGGCCGTTCGACGAAAAGTACCAGCGCTACATGCGCCGCACGCAAATCAAGGATGATGGGCCGTTTACGTTGACCCGGGCCGCCTAGATCGGCTCCAGCCGCGTCGTTTGACAATCGGTCGGACGGGGCGCAAAATTCGCGCCTTAAGGATTCATCCGAAATTCACGGTCCAAGGGAGTTGTTGCGATGGCGACGGCGGAAAAAGTTACGGAGTTGAAACCGGAATCCCGCGAGATCACGCGCGGTATCGCGGAGTTTTCGGCAAACCTGACCTTCAAGGACTTGCCGGCTGACGTCGTCGAAGGCGCCAAGAAATCCTTCCTCGATACCGTCGGGATCGCGCTTGCAGGCTCCGTCGAGCAGGCGCCGAAGATTCTGACGGACTACGTCAAGGAGCTCGGCGGCAACGAAACCGCGACCGTCATCGGCATGGGCTTAAAGACGACGATGCCGAACGCCGCCTGGGTCAACGGCACCTCGAGCGACATCCTCGGCTTCAGCGATATCTCCGTGCCGCAGGTCAATCACCCGTCCGTGACCATCTGCCCGTCGGTTTGGGCATTGGCGGAAACCCGTAAATCCCAAGGCAAGGCGATTATCGCCGCGCATGTTCTGGGCGACGAAGTTGCGGATAACATTTGCGACGCCTTGGGCGAGCGGTTTCATATTCAAGGCTGGCATCCGCTGGCGGTCGTCAACACGCTGGGCGCGGCGATGGCGTGCGGCAATCTTCTCGGCCTGGATGCCGAGACCATGGCGAACGCGCTCGGGATCGCCTGCGCGGAAGCGTCCGGCATGCGCGGCAACGACGGCAGTTACTGCAAGGCCTACGGCGCCGGACGTTCGGCACGTGACGGCCTCAACGCGGCGATGCTCGCCGAAAAGGGCTTCACGGGCCGGCGTACCATCATGGAAACCCGCGACGGGTTTCTCAGCACCTTCGGCAACGGCATCGACGGCAACCAAATCCTCGAAACCCTGGGCAAGCCGTTCGACTTCATCGAACCGGGCATGACCTACAAGGCGTTCCCGACGTGTACGCGCACGCACCCGACGATCCACGCCATTTTGCAGCTCAAGCAGCGACACGACATCGATCCCGGCCAGGTTGAGAAGGTCGTCTGCGCGGTCAGCCCGGCGGTCGACCGGATTCTCAAGTTCAAAATTCCCAACGACAAATGGGAAGGCAAATACAGCCTGCCGTTCTGCGTCGCGCTCGCGCTCACTAAGGGCAAGGTCGTGATCAAGGACGTCAGCGACGAAAGCGCGCGCGATCCCGAACTGCGCCGATTGATGGAACGGGTAACGATGGTGGTCTCGCCCGAATTGGCCAAGCACGGCTTTTTGCCGCCGCACGCGCCGCACGGGTGTTTCGCGACGATCACCCTGAAGGACGGCAGCATCTACGAGTTCGAGCAGAACCGGGGGCCGTGGGAGCCGACGACGCCGCCCGATTTCGACGCCCTCGCGGACAAATTCCGCAGCTGCGCCGAACTGGTGCTGAAGGATAAGCAGATCGAGGAAGCCATCGGTATCGTCCGCCATCTCGAGGACGTCGATAACCTGGATCGCCTGATGGAGATCGTCGCCGGTTAAGGCGGGGAACAATTGATCCATATCATGTCGCGCGCGGCGTCGATCCGCCATAGTCGGCGGACGTTCCCGTTTGCCGCAGAGAATGGTGCTTTAGAATGACGTCCTTCACGCCCGTCAGTGCGTCTCTCGGCGGGGCCTTGATCGGCCTGTCCGCCGTGCTTCTCATGGTATTCAACGGCCGCATCGCCGGGATTGCCGGAATCGCGGGCGGCGTGTTGCGTCCGGCCGCCGGCGATACGGCGTGGCGGATCGCCTTCATGGCCGGGTTGGTGGTGGGCGTTTTGATCTGGCGTGGCTTCGCGCCGAGCCCGGTTGTCCTGCACTTCGACGTGTCGTGGCTTCACCTTGTTCTGGGCGGCGTGCTGGTCGGATTCGGCTCCCGCCTCGGCAACGGCTGCACCAGCGGTCACGGCGTTTGCGGTTTGGCCCGCCTGTCGCCCCGGTCGATCGCGGCGACGTTCGTCTTCGTCGCCGTGGCCGTCGCGACCGTTTTCGTGACGCGCCATCTTTTGGGGCAGGGCTCATGATGGCTACGCTCGTTGCGTTGATCAGCGGTATCTTGTTCGGTTTGGGATTGGCCGTGTCCGCCATGATCGATCCGGCCAAGGTCATCGGTTTTCTCGACGTCGCCGGCGCGTGGGACCCGAGCCTTGCGTTCGTATTGGCCGCCGCCGTGGGCGTTACGGCGGTCGGTTACGCCTTGTTGAAGAAACGGGATAAGCCCGTGCTCGAAAGCAAATTCCGGATTCCGTCCCGGCGCGATATCGATGCGCCGCTTCTCATCGGCGCCGCGGTTTTCGGTGTCGGATGGGGGCTTGTCGGGCTCTGTCCCGGCCCGGCGATCGCCGGCCTTGCGGTGGGCCTGCGCGAGTCGGTCGTATTCGCCGCCGCCATGGTTGCCGGCATGGCGCTGTATCGGTTCACGCCTTTCGGGAAATAATCGTCCGTCAGGGTTTGACGATCGGCACGTCGTCGCGATTGCCCCATTCCTGCCACGAGCCCACGTAGTTCTTCACCCGCGGATAGCCGAGCAGCCGGAGCGCCAGATAGGCGTGCGCCGAACGATAGCCGGTGTTGCAATAGGCGATGATTTCCTTGTCGGGGGTGACGCCGAGGGCTTCGAACTGCGCTTTCAGGTCATCCGCCGGTTTCATCAAGCCTTCGGGAGTCATGTGCTTCAGCCATTCCTGATGAACGGCGGACGGAATGGTGCCGCCGTGCTTGGCGCCGCGCGTGTCGGTGCCCAAATGCTCGTTGGTGCTGCGGGTGTCGAGGATGACGGTATCCTCCGTGTCGATGGCCGCCAGCACGTCATGGCGCGTCGCGACCAGATCGGACCTGCGGGTATAGGAAAACGGGCACGCTTTCGGGGCCTCGGCGTCGCGGCTGACCGGCAGGCCCGCGCGCACCCAGGCCTCGAAATCGCCGTCGAGCACATGGACGTCCTTATGCCCGAGATATTCGAGGAACCAGAAGCCGCGCGCCGTCGCCGAGTTCTTGGCGTTGCTGTAGAAAACGATCGTATCGTCCGCCGCGATGCCGTGTTCGCCGAGCAGGCCGGCCCACATATGAACGAACGAGGCCAAGGGCGCTTCGTCGGTGTCGAACACGTTGATGCCGTAGAGGCTGTAGTTCCGCGCCCCCGGGATGTGGCCCATGGTATAGGCCTCGCCGACCCGGGCATCGACGACGCGCACCTTGGGATCGTCGAGCCGCGCGGCGAGGTCTTGCGGCGACCAGAGAAGGTCGGGGTGGGCGAAATCCATCTGTTGCGGCTCTCTATTATGTTGCCGGGGTTTCGCCGTTCTTGGATATGAACGATTGAAGCAGCTCCATGGGCATCGGGAAAATGATCGTCGACGTGTTTTCGTTGGCGATGGCATGCAGGGTCGTGAGGTAGCGAAGCTGCATGGCCTGGGGGCGGATCGCCAGAATCGCCGCGGCATCCGCGTATTTTTGCGCCGCCTGGAACTCGCCTTCGGATTCGATGATTTTGGCGCGCCGGATTCGTTCGGCTTCCGCCTGCTTGGCGATGGCGCGAATCATGTTTTCGTTGAGGTCGACGTGTTTGAGCTCGACGTTCGAAACCTTGATTCCCCAGGCATCCGTCTGCTCGTCGAGAAATTTTTGAATATCGTTGTTCAGCTTATCGCGTTCCGACAGCATCTCGTCGAGGTCGTGCCGGCCGAGAACCGAACGCAAGGTGGTTTGGGCGAGTTGAGAAGTGGCGGCATAGAAATCCTCGACCTGGATTACGGATTTTTCCGAGTCGATCACCCGAAAATACACCACGGCGTTTACTTTGACCGAGACGTTGTCCTGGGAAATGACGTCCTGTTCCGGAACGTCGAGCACGCGGGTACGCAGGTCCACCCGCACCATTTGCTGGATGCCCGGCACGACGATGATCAGCCCCGGGCCTTTCACCTTCCAGAACCGCCCGAGCAGGAAAATCACGCCGCGTTCGTATTCGCGCAGGATTTTCAGCGAAAAGCCGATCAGCAACAGAATCAGAACGGCGATTGCGATTTGAACGTAAAACTCGATAAGCATGATGGTTATCCTCCCTCTTGTTCGTCGGGCCGTACGGAAAGCGTGAGCCCATCGATGCGGTCCACGCGCACGCGCGTGCCGGGTTGCAGGGGATGCGGGGCCACCGCATGCCAAACCTCGCCGTGAATGCGGATGCGGCCCTCGCCGTCGTCCCAGGCGAGGACCTGCCCGACGCTGTCGAGCATTTGTTCCTGTCCGCTGACGATGGGACGTTTCCTGCCTTTCAGGGCATAAACGATGACCAGAACGAACAGGGCACTGCTGATCCCGCCGACGGCGGCGATTACCGGCCAGGAAATGCCGAACCCGGGCACGTCGGTATCGAGCAGCAGGATCGAGCCGGCGACGAAGGCGGCGATGCCGCCGAGGCCGAGCGCCCCGAAGGTGGGTACGAACGCTTCGGCCACCATGAACGCGAGTCCGAGCAGGATCAGCGCCAGCCCGGCGTAATTGATGGGCAGGGTGTGCAAGGCGAACAGCGCTATCAGTAAAGAGATCGCGCCGATCACGCCAGGCACGATCGCACCGGGATTGAGAAACTCGAAGATCAAGCCGTAGACGCCGATCAGCAATAAAATGTAAGCGATGTTCGGCGACGTGATCGTCGCCAACAGCTCGGTGCGCCAATCCGGCTCGATCGGTTGGGTGCTCGCGCCGGCGGTTTTCAGGGTGAGAGGCCGGCCGAGTACCTTGACCGTGCGGCCATCGGATTTTTCGAGCAGATCCTCGATGTCGTGGGCGAGGAAATCGATCGCGCCGGCTTTGTGGGCTTCGCCGGCGGGCAGGCTGGCGGCTTCGGCGACGGCTTTTTCGGCCCAGTCCGCATTGCGGCCGTGAACTTCCGCCAAGCTTTTGATGTAGGCGATCGAATCGTTCAGCACCTTGTCCATCATCGTGGGATGAGGGCGTTGTCGGGTCTCGCCGTCCTTCTCGGTTCGACCCGCCGTCTCGCCGTCTTTGTTTTTGGTGTCGTCTTTGTCCTTGCCGGAGTCCCAAGGCGGTTTTTTGTCGCCGCCCGGCGTCGGAAACGGCGATCCGCCGCCGATCGCCACCGGCGTGGCGGCGCCGAGGTTGGTGCCCGGCGCCATTGCCGCGACGTGGCTGGCGAGCAGGATGTAGGTTCCCGCACTCGCCGCCCGGGCGCCGCTCGGCGCGACGTACGTGATGATCGGAATGGATGAGGACAGGATGTCCTTGATGATCTCGCGCATCGATGTGTCGAGCCCGCCGGGGGTATCCATGCGGATGATGAAAGCAGGGGCGCCTTGTTCGCGGGCCTTTTCCAATCCACGGCGCAGGAAATCGCTGGTGGCGGGGCCGATGGGGCCCTTGATGTCCAGAAGCGGCAGGATTGCGGCCGTCGGGGCGCCCTCCGGCGTCTCCGCGGCCGGCTTTTCCGGGGTCTTGGTATCGGCGGCCTGGGTATCGGCGGCCTGTGCGCCGGGGGCCGCCATCGCCAGCAGCAGAACCAGACTGAACAAGGCGCCTTTGCCTGATCGGAACGCGAAGCCACGCATCACGGCGTTCATCTCCCATATTCTGGGTCCGAGAAGCATCTCATTCCCGGCCCGGCGGCGCAAGGATGATCAGGCGGCGGGCCGCAGGATGACCCGAACGCCGAGGTGATCGCTCGGGAAAAGGGCGGTTAGCGGATCGGGCGTGCCGAGGACGACGTCGCTCGAGACGACCTCGAATTGCGGTCGGGCGGCACGGGAAATCAGGAAAATGTAATCGAGGCGCCGGACCGCCGTGTCTTTGAGCTCGCCCTCTTTTTCGAGCTTGGTGGCGGCCGGTTTGTTGCCGGCGCCGGCGGCCCCGGCATCGACGGCGCGCAGATTGCGCAGGCCCGTCAGCCAACGGATGACGGGGCGATCGGGCGTGGCGTTGAAGTCGCCGCCCAGGATGACCGTGCCGTGGTCCCGGTCCTCCCGGATGCGCTTGACGATGGTCTGCATCTGCTTGGTGCGCAGATCGTCCGCTTCCGGCAGATGCGTGAGATGGGTGTTCGCCACCAGGATCGGCGCGTTATCCGGTTTGACCGACACGAATTGGGCGATGCGTTGGCCGTCCGCCGGATCGCTCGGCAGGTCGATGGCGCCGACCGGCTTCAACGCAAAGCGCGACAGGACCGCCAATCCGGAATAGGACGGAATCTCCCGGCCCTCGAAGATGCGTAAATTTTCCTTGGCCGGTTGATAGTAGCCGTCGAATCCTAGGATGTCTGCCAGATGCTGCGCCGTGTTCGCCTCGCCGTTTTTTGTGGAGAAGCATTCTTGAAGCAGGATGATATCCGCTTTGAGCGCGGCCAGGCCTTCGGCCATCAGGCGCAGGCGCACACGATACTCGCCGTCGTTCTTCCACGTGTTTAGGGAAACGATCGACAGCTCTCGGCTTGAAGTCATGGCGCAACGTCGGATGAGATCGGAAGGCCCATGCTTAACAGGGATCCGAGCCGCTTAAAAGACCAAGCCGGCATTTCTTGGCTTTATGATTCGCCTCCTTTGCCGATGGCCTTGTTGATTGCCGGCATGACCTTATCGGCCATCAGTTCCATCGACCGAATCGCGAGTTTTTTATCCTGCCAGTCGTGGCCCGCGTAGAGCAACGTTCCGAAGTCGCCGACGGTTTCGCGGAACGCCAGCAACTCGTCGACCACTTTCTCGACGCTGCCTCGGATCACCAGTTGATCGACGATATCGGGCAGGTTCAGCTCCTCGTCGGGCTGGTCCTTATGGGTTTTGAACAGATTGGCCCGGCCGCCGCGCTTCAGCTTGGTGAACAGAGAATGATAATAAAAATGATACGGCCCGCCTTCCTTGGTGGCGTAGTCTTCGGCAATGGCATCGTCGTCGGCGACGAAGATGCTTTTGGCGATTCGCCAATTTTTGGGGTCGGCCGGCCGGCCCGCGGCCTCGCAGCCCTCGACGTAACGCGGCCAATGGCTCGCGACCCATTGCGGTTGCAGGAAGTTCGCCGAGATCGGCTCCCACCCCCGTTCGGCCGCCGCCGTGACGCCTTTCGAGAACGGCGCGACCGCGGTCACCACGATCGGCGGATGCGGTTTTTGATAGGGCTTCGCGATGAAGCCCTGGCCGAGCTCCGGGATCAGTGTGCGTTCGGTCGAGATGTTCCAGAACTGGCCCTTCAGGTTATACGGCGGATCGTTCTTCCAGATTTCCAGCATCTGGTTGATGGATTCGACGAACATCGCCGTGCGGTCGTTGTCGAGATTGCCGAATACCTCGGCGTCCGACAGCAGTCCGCCCGGGCTGATACCCATGATGAACCGGCCTTCGGCCATGTGATCGACCATGGCGGCTTCGGCGGCGATGCGGGCCGGATGGCTGTTCGGCAGGTTGATCGTGCCGCTGCCGAGCTTGATGGTCTTGGTGGCGTGAATCAGGGAGGCGATGAAGATCAGGCAGGATGAGATCGTCTCGGCGGCGTCGGTGGAATGTTCGCCGAAGAACGCCTCGGTGAAGCCCATTTGGTCGGCCAGGATCGCGAACTCCCGGTCTTCCTTCAAGGTCTCCACGTAATTCCGCTGCGGCGGGTGTATCGGCATCGTAAAAAAACCAAGATCCATCGTCTTCTCCTTAAATGAAATAAAGTATCCCTCGGAACCGCGCGCGGTTTGTCTTCCTATAAAAGCAAATCCTCGAAATCGCTCGAGACGATCGACATGCCGTGATCGTCCGGATGCGGCGCGGCGATTCCGTATTTACCGCTGTTATATAAAAGCGGCTCGCCGTCCTTGAACGTGAAGCGCTCGACTTCACCGATGAAAATCAAGTGATCGCCGCCCTCGTAACGGAGCGTGTTGCGGCATTCGAAATGGGCCAGGCTGTCGGGAAGCACCGGCACGCCGCCGAGGCCTTCGTTCCACGTGACGCCCGAGAATTTATCGTCCGCCGGCGTGGCAAATTGATGGGACAAGGTGCGCTGGTCCTTGTTGAGCACGTTGACGGCGAAGTGCGAGCAGGATTCGAACGCCGGAAACGACGGCGAACGCTTGGCCAGGCACCACAAGACCATCGGCGGTTCGAGCGACAGCGCGGTAAACGAATTCGCGGTCAGGCCTTCGGGCCTGCCTTTGTTGTTGCGCGTGGTGATGACCGTGATGCCGGTCGCGAATTTTCCGAGCGCGTTGCGGAGCTCGCGATGATCGAACTTCTGTTCCGCCGGATAGAGATCGGGCCGCAACTCGTGGCGCGACACGCCGGTCAGGCGTTCGATATCGATTACGCGTTCGGCGGGAACGCGCGTCCATTGGTACAAAGCCTGGCGGGTGATGCCGAGGCCGTCGGCCAGATTGCCGATGCCGCCGACCCGGTGGGCGGCCGATTCGAGAACGGATAACATGACGGCTTTGGTAAGCTTATCTTACCATTATGTCAAGATAGTCTTTTATAAAATATAGGGCCGTCCTGTGTAGTAAAAGGCTCAGTCCGCAGGCACCACTGTTTTGTACCAGTCCAAAATCTCGCCGCCGGTCCAAAACACCACGCCGGGTTTTTGCGACAGGGTTTCGATCAGGCGGCGGAAATATTTGATCCGGTGCGGCACGCCGGACAGATACGGATGCACCGCAATCGCCATGACCCGGGCGTTGGTTTCGCCTTCCTCGTAAAGACAGTCGAATTGGTCCATGGCCCGGGTATAAATTTCCGACGAAGGCCGATGCTGGATCGCGGCGAACGCGACGTCGTTGATTTCGACGGAATAGGGGATCGTGTAAAGCGGGCCCTTGTCGGTGGCGATCCGGCACGGCTGATCGTCGAGCACCCAGTCGGTCACGTATTCGATGCCTGCCTCGACCAGATATTCCGGCGTATCGTCGGTTTGAGTCAGGCCCGGTCCCATCCAGCCGCGCGGTTGAATGCCGGTATGCTCGCGGATGATCTTGACGGATTTTCGGATCGCCGCACGCTCGTCGACGAGGCTGTGCATCGGTTTTTGCAGATAACTGTGTGCCATCGGCTCCCATCGCGACTCGAGGGCGGCCTGAACGACCTGCGAGTAGGCTTCGCACACCGCGCCGTTCAGCGACAGGGTCGCGCGGATGTCGAATTCATCGAGGATTTTCTTGAGGCGCCAAAAGCCGACCCGCATGCCGTATTCGGCCCAGGTCCAATTGGGCACATCGGGCACGAACGACTGTCCGCCCGGCGGGCTCAGGACCGTACGCGGCAGCGGCGCGGTCGAATCCCAAACCTCGACCGTGACCAACGGCCAGATGACGACTCGCGCGCCGCCGGGCAAGGTCAGCGGCGCGCGCTCGACGATCGGTTGATAGGGAATGCGTTCGTTCGGTTTCATGATCGTCTCTCCCTGGTGTGGCGTCGCGATAAGTGTAACGGTCTTCATCCGCTAAGCGGAGTCCCCGGCTTTGGGCGCGAACGGTAAGCATCCCTTAACAATATCGAGCTTCCGGCAACGCGGGCTTTCACGCATCGCGATCGAAACCCGTTATTTTTCCGATTGATGTTTACCGGATCATCCGGGCCCAATATACAAAAGCGCATAAACAGGGAGACCATCATGGAACGACCGTTATCGGGACTCCGTGTCATCGGCATGGAGCAATATATCGCAGGGCCGTATTGCACGTTGTTGCTGGCGGATGCCGGCGCCGAGGTGATCAAGATCGAGCGCCCGGGCGTGGGCGATCCGCGCCGTTCCATGCCGCCGTTCGCGGAGCAGGACGAGCGCAAGAAGGCGGCCGGTTTTATGGGGTACAACCGCAACAAAAAAAGTCTCGCCCTCGATGTCAGCAAGCCCGAAGGCAAGGATATCTTCCGTAAGCTCGCCGCCGCCTCGGATGTTCTGGTCGAGAACATCCGCCCCGGCTCGATGGAGCGCCAGGGACTCGGCTATAAGGATTTGAGTGCGCTGAATCCGCGGTTGGTCTACGCCTCCATTTCCGGCTTCGGGCGCATGGAAGGCCGCATGGGGCCTTATTCGGATCGCCCGGCCTTCGATATCGTCGCCGAGGCGATGAGCGGAATCATGCATCAGGTCGGGTTCGAGGATAAGCCGCCGTCCTGGACGCTATACGGCATGGCGGACGTGTACTCCGGCATGGTCACGGCGTTTTCGATTTTGCAGGCGCTGTTGATGCGCGGGCGCACGGGCCGAGGCCAATATGTCGACACGGCGATGTACGACACCATGCTGTCGTTGAACGAAACCATGGTCACGCTATTTTCCGTCGCCGGGATTTCGCCGCACCGGGGCCGCCCGAGCAACATCTATCCGCGTTCGGCCTACCGGGCGAAGGACGGGTACGTGGCGCTCAATATTCCGGACGAGCGGCAATGGGCGCGCTTGTGTGAAACCATGAAGCGTCCGGACCTGATCGAGGACGAGCGCTCCTGCGGCGGCCCCGCCCGGGCCAAGAACCGCGACTTCGTCGATCCGATTATCGAGGGCTGGTTCGCGGGGCTGACCCGCCAGGAGGCGGTCGATACCCTGAACGCCGCCGGGGTGCCGTGCGGGCCGGTCAATACCGCCGAGGACGTGTTCGCGTGCCCGCAGGTCGAGGCCCGCCGGATGTTGATGACCGTCGACGACCCCGACGTCGGGTCCTACCGGTTTTCGCGCACGCCGGGGCTCTTGTCGGCGGCGCCCGACCTGCCCGCCGAGCCCGCGCCGGCCCTGGGCCAGCACACCCGGGCCATCCTGGAGGGCGAACTCGGCTATGCCGCGCCCGACGTGGAGGCCCTGGCAAAACAGGGCATTATCGGGTTGTAGGCGTTGACAGGGCCGGGGCGAGCCCTTATGGTCCGCGCCGCGACACGGCCCGGAGCCTTGGGTTCCCCGAACGGCCTTTTAAATGGCCCCCTAAACGGATCGAGAACGATGAAGATCAAACAATCACTGAAATCGGCGAAAACGCGCGATAAGGATAACAAGCTGATCCGTCGGCGCGGGCGCGTCTATATCATCAATAAGCGCAACCCGCGGATGAAGACCCGCCAAGGGTGAACCGGGGCCGTTCCCGGCCGCCGGACGATGTCGAGACCGCGCCCCGAGGCGCGGTTTTGTTTTTGGGGCTTCTGGCTTAAACTGGCGCACTGAGTTAACGGTGCAACAAGGAAACCCGATCCTTATGGCCTTGCGTATGCCCGAACCGGACGCAGACGTTATCGCCCGGCGCGCCGACATCATCAAAAACATGCGCTTGATCGTTCCGGCCGAAAACGTGCTGACGGACGAGGATGAGATGCGCGTCTATGAAACCGATGCGCTCAGCGCGTATCGCCAGTTGCCCCTGATCGTGGTGCTGCCCGAAACCACGGCCCAGGTCGCGCAAATTCTGAAATATTGCCGCGCCGAGAATGTGAAGATCGTCCCGCGCGGTTCCGGCACCGGCTTGACCGGTGCAACCTTGCCGCTCGCCGATGCGATTACGATCGCCATGGGAAAATTCAACAAAATTCTCGAAGTCGATTACGATAACCGTTGCGCCGTCGTGCAGTCCGGCTGCACGAACCTGTCGATCAGCGAGGCGGTCGCGGCGAAGGGATTCTACTACGCGCCCGATCCGTCGAGCCAGATCGCGTGTTCGATCGGCGGCAACGTCGGCACCAACGCGGGCGGCGTGCATTGCCTGAAATACGGGCTCACCACCAACAACATTCTCGGTCTCGAGATGGTCCTGATCGGCGGCGAGATCATCCGTTTGGGGGGCAGGCACCTCGACGGCGACTGTTACGATCTACTCGGCCTGCTGACCGGCGCGGAAGGCTTGCTCGGCGTGATCACGGAAGTCACGGTGCGCCTTCTGCAGAGACCCGAGACCGCGCGCGCCGTGTTGATCGGCTTTCCGAGCGCCGACTCCGCCGGCGCGTGCGTGGCCGCCGTGATCGCCGCCGGCATCATTCCCGGCGGCATGGAGATGATGGACCGGCCCGCCATTCACGCGGCCGAGGATTTCGTACACGCGGGGTACCCGCGCGACGTGGAGGCCTTGCTGATCGTCGAACTCGACGGCCCCGAGGTGGAGGTGAACCACCTGATCGACCGGGTCGAGATCATCGCCAGGGAGGCCGGCGCGGTCAGCACACGCATCAGCGAATCGGAGGAGGAGCGGCTCACGTTTTGGAAAGGCCGCAAGGCGGCGTTTCCGGCGGTGGGGCGGCTGGCGCCGGATTATTACTGCATGGACGGCACCATTCCGCGCGGCAAGCTCGCCGACGTATTGCAGCGCATGCAGGCGATGGAAAAGAAATACGGGCTCAAGGTCGTCAATGTCTTTCATGCCGGCGACGGCAATCTGCATCCGTTGATTTTATATGACGCCAACAAGCCGGGCGAGATCGATACCGCCGAGGCGTTCGGCGCCGAAATCCTCAAGCTGTGCGTCGAGGTCGGCGGCGTGTTGACCGGCGAGCACGGCGTCGGAGTCGAAAAGCGCGACATGATGGACACGATGTTTACCGAAGACGACATGAAGCAACAGCAACGGGTCAAGTGCGCGTTCGATGCCGGTCAGTTGTTGAATCCCGGCAAGGTTTATCCCACGTTGCATCGCTGTGCCGAATTGGGGCGCGTGCATGTGCATCGCGGCGAACAGCGTTTTCCGGATATACCCCGGTTTTAAATGCCCAACACCTTCAGGCCCGAAACCGAACGGCAACTGTGCGATGCGATCATGTGGGCGCTCGAGGGGCAGCTTGCGTTCAGCGTGCAAGGCGGCGGCAGCAAGCGCGCGTTCGGGCGGCCGGTCGAGCTTGCCTATACGCTCGATCTGACGGGGTTTTCCGGCATCACGCTTTATCAGCCCGAGGAGCTGGTCATCACGGCGAAGGCGGCGACGCCCTTGGTCGAGATCGAAGCGGCGCTGGCCGAGAAAAACCAGCATCTCGCGTTCGAGCCGGCGACTCTGGCGCCGGTGTACGGCGGCGAGGGAAGCGGCGCCATGACCGGTACGGTGGGCGGCGCGCTCGCATGCAACCTGTCGGGGCCGAGGCGCATCACGGCGGGCGCCGCGCGCGATCATCTGCTCGGGTTCCATGCCGTTTCCGGGCGCGGCGAGGCGTTCAAGTCCGGCGGCCGGGTGGTCAAGAACGTGACGGGATTCGATCTGTCGAAGCTCATGGCGGGCTCCTTCGGCACGCTCGCGGTGATGACGGATGTTTCCCTGAAGGTGTTGCCCGCGCCCGAAAAGACCCGCACGGTCTTGATATCGGGCGCGGACGATCGCCGGGCCGTCGAGGCCATGACGGCGGCGCTCTGCAGCCCGTACGAAATTTCCGCGGCGGCGCATATGCCGAAGGCCGCGGCAACGCGCTCGGCGGTCACTTATGTATCGGGCGCGGGCCAAGCGGTCACGGCGGTCCGGATCGAGGGTATCGCGCCGTCCGTCGCGGCGCGCTGCGAGTCGGTGAAGAAATTGCTGCAGCCGTTCGGAACGATCGAGGAGCTTCACAGCGCGAATTCGGTCGCCTTGTGGCGGGAAATCCGCGACGTGGCGTTTTTCGCCGGGGCGGATCGCGGCGGCCAGCAGATATGGCGGCTGTCGGTGCCGCCGTCCGAGGGCGCCGGTGTCGTGCATCGCGTGACGCGGGATCTCGACGGCGAGGCGTATTACGATTGGGGCGGCGGGCTGATCTGGCTCGCCATCGCACCGCGCGAGGATGCCGGGGCCGGAATCGTGCGCGGCGCCGTGTCGGCGAGCGGCGGTCATGCGACCTTGCTGCGCGCCGATGACGCCGTGCGGTCCCGCGTACCCGTGTTTCAGCCGCAACCGGCACCGCTCGCGGCCTTGACGAAGCGCGTTAAGCAGGCGTTCGACCCGAAGGGCGCGCTCAATCCGGGCCGGATGATCTTGGGGGTGTAAATAAAGATGCAAACGTTCTTCACGCCCGCGCAGATGTCCGATCCGCGCCTGCACGAGATGAATCGGATTTTGCGGACCTGCGTTCATTGCGGCTTTTGCATTTCCACGTGTCCGACCTACGTGCTGCTGGGCGACGAACTCGATAGCCCGCGCGGGCGGATTTATCTGATCAAGGACATGCTCGAGCACGACAAGCCGGCCACGAAGAAAACGGTCAAGCATATCGACCGGTGCCTTTCGTGCTTGTCGTGCATGACCACGTGCCCCTCGGGCGTGGATTACATGCACCTGATCGACGATGCGCGCGTCCGGATCGAGAAAACCTACAAACGGCCGTTGTCCGATCGTTTGTTGCGAACGTTCGTCGCCGCCGTACTGCCGAGGCCCGGCCTGTTCCGGTGGTCGTTGATCGGGGCCTGGATGATGCGGCCGTTTCGTCTTCTGTTTCCGTCTCACATGAAAGCCATGTTGCGGCTGACGCCGCGTCGGCTCGCCGCGCCCTCGCCGGTGGATCGTCCGCAGGTTTTTCCGGCTATCGGAAAAGGGGTAAAGCGGGTGGCGCTGTTGAACGGCTGCGCCCAGCAGGTTCTGGGTCCCGACATCAACGAGGCGACGATCCGCCTGCTGACCCGCCACGGCTGCGAGGTCGCCGTCGTGGCGGGCGTCGGCTGTTGCGGTGCGCTTGAGCATCATATGGGCCGGGAGGACGCCGCCCGTGCCCGGGCGCGGGCCAATATCATGGCGTGGGAAAAAGCCGCCGGCGCGGACGGTTTCGATGCCATCGTCGTCAACGCCTCGGGGTGTGGCACCATGCTCAAGGATTACGAAGCGCTGTTTCGCGGCGATTACATTTTCGCCGCCCGGGCCGCGCGCATTGCCGGACGGACTAGGGATATCGCCGAGATCGCGGCCGATTTGGGGCTTGCCCCGGCCGGTCATGCGGAATCGTTGACCGTTGCCTATCATTCGGCCTGCTCGATGCAGCACGGCCAGAAGATAACGTCGCAACCCGTGCGGCTTTTGGAGCAGGCCGGCTTTACGGTCCGCGAACCGGCTGAGGCGCACCTCTGCTGCGGCTCGGCGGGCACCTACAATCTGCTGCAGCCGGATATCGCGTTCCGGCTGCGCGACAGGAAGGCCGGGCATTTGGCGCAAACGAATGCCGATATCGTGGCGACCGGCAATATCGGCTGCATGATGCAACTTGAGCGCGCCTTGGATATTCCCGTCGTGCATACTGCCGAGTTGTTGGATTGGGCAACCGGCGGGCCGAAGCCGCGTAAGCTGGCCGAGCGCTGAACAACCGGCGATTGGGCGGTCCCGGCCGAAATACGCGCCACGATGGGGCCTGCCGCGGTACGATATTACGATATGGCAATATAGCGCGGATTTGAATTGCAGGCCGCTAGA
>JBBDTH010000127.1:0-22553 GCA_040904505.1 Rhodospirillales bacterium
AGCGCGTGTTGATGCCGGAAAGATGGATGTCCGTCAGGCTGGTGGCGATTTCGCTGTAGGTTTCGACCATGTCCATCAACTGCACGGTGTGATCGTAACAGTCGCGCAGGTAGACCCGGGTTTGATCGCCGATGAAGGGCGTGGTGTCGCGCGCGAGCGCGTTGATCATTTCCCGTTGCGGCCAGACCGCGCGGCGGAGCGTCAGCAGGTCGCGCTTGAGGCGGTGGATGTCCGTCGTCAGGTCCAGATTGGGCCGCGCGATGACTTGGGATTCCAGGTTCTCGATCCGCTCGCCGTATTTTTCCAGGACCGGAAAGTAGGCGTCGGTCACGGCATCCAACAGGGCGTAGGCCAGATAATCGGCCCGCCGGGCCCGGATTTGCCCGCGTTTGCGCCGCAGCCGTTCGCGCACCGGATCGAAGCAATCGCCGGGCCTTTCCTGAAAGGTGATGACGACGTTCTCGCCGAGGAACAGCGTGATCTGCTCCGTGTCGAGCGTTTCGTTCAGGTGCGCCATGCGGGTGACGATAAACAGGTGATCGTCGTATTCCTCGACCTTGGGGCGCTGATAGACGTTGATGACGTCTTCGAGGGCGAGGCGGTGAAGATCGAAGACTTCGCCCAAACGATTCAGGGTTTCGACGTCGCCGAGTCCCTCGATGTTGACCCAGGTCACGGCATGATTGCCGACGATCTCCTCGAGCGCCCCGGGATCGGCGATGGTATGTTCTTCGAGGGTCTCTTCGCCGTACGCGATCACCGTGATCTTCGGGTGGCGGGCCGCCGGATCGGCAATCAGGGTGCCGGGCGGCGCGCCCGGCGGCGCGCGCCGGGTATGGCGTCGTGTTTGAGAGCGTTTCGGCGGTGTCGCATGCGTCATGAACGGTCTGCCTTCGGCGCCGGCTCTAAACGAAACTGGTCGGCCAGCTGCTCAAGAGGTGTTGGCCGACGCCGCCGGTGAGGCGCTGGCGGTGGATATCGAGCCGGTCGATGAGATACCGGCGGGTGTCGCGCGGGTCCAGCACTTCATGGGCCTCGTACAGTTCGGCAAGGCCCCAGGCGGCGGAATCCTGCTGAATTTCGGCGACGCGCCTGTCGAATTCCTCCGGGTTCTCCGCGCGCTCGATGCCGTACAGGACCTTCACGCCGACGTTGGGGTCCATGAAGCCCATGTCCGCGCTCGGCCACAAGGCGACCTCGTCGGAATTCTTGCCGCCGCCCATGTTGATGAAGGCTTGGCCGTAGGCCTTGCGCAGGATGATGTTGATCTTCGGCACCGTGACGAGCGATAGCGCGTTCATCCAGTTCATGATACGCCCCGGCGCGCCCTTGCGTTCGCCCTCGACGCCGATCAGGAAGCCCGGCACGTCGACCAGCAGCACGATGGGAATGTTGAAGGAATCGAACAGCACCAGCGCGTTGACGATCTTGTTGCAGGCGTCCGTATCGAGCGAGCCGCCCTTGAACATAGGATTGTTGGCGATAAACCCCGTGACGTGGCCGTCGACGCGCGCGAGTGCGGTGACGACGGCGCGGCCGTAGCCCGGCTTGAGCTCGAACACGCTGTCGGTGTCGGCGATCGCCTTGACCACGCGGCGCATGTCGTACGTGCGGGCGCGTTCCTCGGGCACGATGTCGAGAATATTCTTGATCGCCTCGTCCGAGTCCGCCGGCACGGCCGCCACGGGCGGCGCTTCGCGATTGTTGCTCGGCAAATAGGAGAGAAATTTCCTGATGGTGTCGAGCGCCTCTTCGTCGGTGTCGACGGCGACGTCGACGAGCCCGCTGACGGTGGTCAGCAGCTTCCAGCCGCCGAGGTCTTCCTTCTCGATCGGTTGTTTGATGGCGATGGAGGTCACCCGGCTCGACGCCACCGCCATGGTGGCGCCTTTGCGCATGACGCAGAAATCGGACATGCAGGCGTACCAGGTCGAGGAGCCGTAGCTGTCGCCGAGCAGGGCGGAGACCCAGGGGCCTTCGCGGAGTCGCCGGTATTCCGTCGGGTCCTGGCAGATGATCGAGCGGCCTTGCGCGCCCATGCGATCGGGCATGCGCGAGCCGCTCGATTCGCCGAGGAAGATCACCGGATAGCCGCGCTTGTTGGCGATGTCCTTGACGTGGCGGATCTTCTTAGAGTTGATCAGCGAACTCGACGCGCCCATCACCGTGAAATCGTTCGAGACGATGCCGGCCCAGCGCCCGCCGATCTTGCCGAAGCCGGACACCTTGCCGTCGGCCGGGGTCTTGTGACGTACCTCGGGGCGCATGCCGACGGCCAGTTGGCCGTACTCGACGAAGCTGTCCGCGTCCATCAGGCGGTCGATGCGCTCGCGCGCGTTCAGCACGCCCTGTTCCTTGCGCTGGGCGAGCTTTTCGGGGCCGCCCATGGCAAGGGCCTTGGCGCGGCGGGCTTTCAGTTCTTCGAGCAGTTTATCGAACGCCATGATGTCTCTCGGGAGTTTCCTCGGGGCTGGTCAATCGGGGTCGAAATTATGCTAAAAAGATCGAGCCGACTTATAGCTTATGGTCCGGCCCGATATCCATGTCTTTAAATACACACAACACATATAGGTGAACGATGGCCCCGGTAACGCTGACTTTTGGCTGTTACGATTACGACCGCACCCTGCCCGTCATGGACGGGCGCGTCCCCGTGGAAGGCTGCGAAATCGCGCCGATCCGCCTCAAATCCGAAGCGCTGTTCCCGCGCGCCCTGCAGCGCGCCGAGTTCGACATTACGGAACTGTCGGTCTCGAGCTACCTGATGCAGACCTCGAAGGGGAAATCCGACTACATAGCGATTCCGGCGTTCGTCTCGCGCGGCTTTCGCCACGGCGCGATTTACGTCCGCACCGACCGCGGCATCGAGCGCCCGAAGGACCTCGAGGGCAAGCTCATCGGCGTGCCGGAATATCAGGTGACGATTTCATTGTGGGTGCGCGGGATTTTACAAGACGAATACGGCGTCGATTTCCATAAGCTCAAATACCGCAACGGCGGCATGAACGTTGCCGGGCGCAAGGAACGCCTGCCGATCAACGTGCCGGATACGGTCGACGTCGAGCCGATCCCGTCGGACACGTGTCTGTCGGACATGCTGGCGGCGGGCGACTTGGACGCGGTGATCTCGCCCGAGAAGTTGACGTGCTATCTCGAGAAGCATCCGAAGGTAAAATTATTGTTCGACGATCCGGTCGCCGAGGAGAAGGCCTATTTCAAGAAAACCGGGCTGTATCCGATCTTTCATTTCGTCGCGATCAGGAAGGCCGTCGTCGAGGAAAACCCGTGGATTCCGGCGAACGTGTTCAAGGCGCTGGCGGACGCGAAAAAAATCGCGATCCGCGAATTGGACGAGATCGCGGAATACTCCGCGCTCAAATTGACGCTGCCGTGGTTCGTCTCGGACCTGGACGAAACCCGCGACCTGATGGGCGAGGACTATTGGCCCTACGGTGTCGAGGCGAACCGCAAGGAACTCGAAACCATGTGCCGGTATTCGCACGAGCAATACCTGTCGGAGCGGCTTTTGTCGGTCGACGAACTGTTCGCCCCCGACACCGTGACGATGCCGGGTATGTGAACCTTTCGAGGGTTATCCGCTTTCGTCATTGCCCGGCTCCGCCCGGGCAATCCAGAATCCGAGTAGGCTGGATGCCCCGGGCTTTCGCCGGGGCATGACGGAAGTGTGGAATTTTGTCTCCGTCGACGTGAGCGTCAATCCTTCACGAGGCAGTCCTTGAGGACGTCGTAGTTGGGCTCGAAGCCGAGGCCCGGCGCGTCCGGAATTTTGATGATGTTGTTTTCCGGTTTCGGCGCGTTCTTGTAGATCGCCTCGCCGACCGCCTGGATGCCGAGGTGAAACTCGACCCACATGCCGTTCATCAGCCCGGCGATGTGGTGCATGTTGTGGATCGGCCAGCCGCCGCCGTTGGTGATCGGCATGTTGAAGGCCTGCGCCAGGTGGCCGACCTTCACCGTTTCGGTGTAACCGCCGCTCCACACCGGGTTCGGCTGCACCAGGTCGATACCGTGGCTGCAGATCAGTTCGCGGAAGCGCCAGCGGTTCGGAATGTTCTGGCCCGCCGAGATCGGAATCTTGGTGCTGGCGCGCAGCTCGCCCATGTTCCAGCTGTCGAGGGCGTACACCGGTTCCTCGAACCAGGTGATGTCGCATTCCTCGATGGCGTGACACAGCTTCTTGGCCGAATGCGGATCGGTCATGTAGTTGGCGTCGATCATCAGATCGCGGTCGGGGCCGATGATGTCGCGCACGGCGCGCACCCGCTCGGCGTCCTCGCGCCAGCTTTCGGTGCCGTCGCTGACCACCATCTTCAGGCGCCGCGTGCCGGCGTCGACTTGGATCTTGGCCGCTTCCTTGAGCTGGTCCAGGTCGTATTGAGCGAAGCCGAAGGTGACGTACATCTCGGCGTAATCGCGATGGCCGCCGCAGAGCTGCGCGATGGTGCGGCCTTCCTTCTTGCCGCGGATGTCCCAGCAGGCGATGTCGATGGCGGAGAGCGCGGTCGTCACCACGCCGGTCATGGCGCGGTTGTTCATTTTCCACCAGACTTCGTCGTGGATGCGTTCGGTCTCGCGCGGGTCGAGGCCGAGCAGAACCTTCTTGAAATCATGATTGATGGCCGTGACGGTCGAGCGCCCCTGATAGGTGCCGCCGCCGATGCCGTGGCCGGTGATGCCTTCGTCGGTCATGACCTCGCAAAAGACGAAGTTGCGCGAAACCGTCGGCTTTTTGAACACCGGCACGTCGACGACGAGATTGTGAAAAGAGGCTTTGATATCCGTGATTTTCATTCTGACATACCTTCCGTAAAAAACGATCCGCGGGCCCCGAAGCCGTGGGCGCGGATGGCGTGCTACATAAAATAGGACGGGGATGCCGCCGGGTTTTGCCGTTTCGGCGGCGCAAGGAATTTCGGCTCGTTTGCGGCCATTCGGTGTCCTCCCCAGGGGTGCCGGGCGTTGTTGTTTTGATGGCCCCCGGCCAAAGTACTGATGGGCTTGGAGTTTGGCAAGAGCGCTCCGGCACCCGGCGCAGATGGATGCGCATACGGATGTGCAGGGGGCACGCATAACGCACCATCGGCGTATTCCGGGGGAACCCGCGTGACAATTCTGTACAATTCCGTGGGGATGGGCTAACACCGGGGCCGGAATTATTTGGTGTTTCGAGGAGAAAACGAGCATGCCGGAAAATCTTAACAAGAAACTCAAAGCCCTGCTGGCGCGGCGCAATGCCATGCTGGTGCCGGGTTGCGCGAACGCGCTGACGGCCCGCCTGACGGAAGAATTGGGCTACGAGGCGGTCTACGTGACCGGTGCGGGCGTGACCAACATGTATCTCGGCATTCCCGATCTCAGTTTCATCACCCTCGATCAGCTGTGCGACCATACCTCGGCCATGCGCGACGCCGTCGAGCTGCCGATCATCGTCGACGCCGACACCGGCTTCGGCAACGCGGTCAACGTCGAGCACGCGGTCAAGCGGCTCGAGCGCGCCGGCGCCAACTGCATACAAATTGAAGATCAGTTGTTCCCGAAGAAGTGCGGCCACTTCGCCGGCAAGGCGGTGGTCGAGAAGAAAGAGTGGATCTCGAAAATCAAGGCGGCCGTGGACACGCGCACCGATCCGGACCTGATGATCATGGCGCGCACGGATGCGCGCGCCTGCACGTCTTTTGAAGACGCCGCCGATAGGGCCCATTCGGCTTACGAAGCCGGCGCGGACTTCCTGTTCGTCGAGGCGCCGCAATCCTTGGATGAAATTAAACAAATTCCGAAAATCGCCGACGCGCCGTTCATGATCAACCTGGTGTACGGCGGCAAGACGCCGATCCTGGGCCAGAAGGAACTGGCCGATATGGGCTACGCTATGGTGTTGTACGCCAATGCCGCCCTGCAGGCCGCCGTGACCGGCATGAAAAAGGTTCTTGGGCACATCCACGAAACCGGCAGCATCGACGGCATCTTGGATGAGGTCTGCACGTTCGAGGAACGCCAGAGCCTGGTCAACAAGCCGTACTACGACGCGCTCGAGAAGAAATACGCCGATTAACACGCCGATTTAACGCCATGACGGCGTTGAGTATAATTCGAGAGGGAGAACATCATTATGGACGGACACGCTTCCGAACGGCCGGACAACATTTACACCAAGGGCATCGCGCAATTCGTTGCCAACCTGAAATACGAGGACATTCCCGCGGAGGCGCGCCACCGGGTTAAGTTGTTGATTCTGGATTCGCTCGGGTGCGGCTTGTACAGCTACGATCTCGCCTGGAGCCGGATTCTGCGCGAAACGCTGACGGATATCGACGATACCCGCCGAGCAACCGTCTGGGGCACCAAGCAGAAACTGTCCGGCGTGCATGCCGCGCTCTGCAACGGCACGCAGATTCAAGGCTTCGAGATCGACGACGTGCACCGCCAGGGCGCGCTCCACGTCGGCGCCGTCGTGCTGCCGCCGCTGGTCGCCATCGCCGAAATGAACAAGGGGATGTCGGGCAAGGAATTCATGACCTCCGCCGTGGCCGGCTACGAGATCGGCCCGCGCGTCGGCATGTGCATGGGCAAGCAGCACCTGGAGCAGGGCTGGCACACCGGCGGCACCATCGGCGTGTTTTCGGCCGCCGCCGGCGCGATCCGGGCGTTGGGCCTCACCGCGGAGCAGGCCGTTCATGCCATCGGCATGGCGGGCACGCAGGCGTCCGCCCTGATGGCCGCGCAGTTCGGCGCCATGGTCAAACGCATGCACGCGGGCAAGTCCGCGCAGAGCGGCTTTTACGCGGCATTGCTCGCCAAGCGGGGTTTCACCGGCATCATCGACGTGTTCGAGGCCGAGTACGGCGGCTACTGCACCACGCTCTCGCGCTCCACGGATTTGTTCGACCGCACCGAGCTGACCAAGGGCCTGGGCAAAAACTGGGAACTGATGCGCATCTTGCTCAAATTCTATTCGTGCGTGGCGAGCAACCACACGACGCTCAATGCGATCGAAAACATGCAGAAGAAGAAGCCCTTCGGCGCGGACGACGTGGAAAAAATCGTCGTTTACGGCTCGAAATCGACCGTCGAGCACGTCGGCTGGGAATACCGGCCCGAGGGCGTCACCGCCGCCCAGTTGAACCTGGGATTCTGCATCGGCACGCTGTTGATCGAGGGCGAGTGCTTCGTCGATCAGTTCTCCGAAGCCATCATCGCCGATCCCAAGCGCATGGCGTTCGCGAAAAAGGTGGAATGCGTCGAGGATGCGGCGATCACCGACTTGGGCGCCGACATGCGCCATAAGGTACGCGTCGTCCTGACGCTGAAGGACGGTACGGAGATGGAGGACACGGTCGAGAAAGCGCGCGGCAGCGAGGTGAACTTCGCCCCCGACGAGCAGATCGTCGGCAAGTTCAAGAAGCTCGCGGTCAAGGCCCTGCCGCAAAAGCAGGTCGACGCCCTGGCCGACGCCGTGATGGACATGGAAAACCTCAAGGACGCGGGCGAGATCGCCAAGCTGCTGACCCCGGCCTGAGGGAAGCTCGTCTGATCGTCATCGCCCGGCGCAAGGGGGCTAAAATCCTCTGCGCTGGGGTATGACGAAAGGAAAGAATAAACCACAGAGACACGAAGGCACAGAGGAGAACACCGTATGGCGTTTTCTTCTCGGTGTCTCTGTGCCTCTGTGGTTCGATTATTCTTCGTTTAGTCGGCTTTTCCGTTCCCCGTCAGGGTCGCGAGGATCGGTTGCAGCGCTTCATCCGTAAGTTGCGCCAATTCGTCCGTCGTCCGGTTCTGAATCGGATGGGGCAGCCAGATCATCGCGGGCTCGAAGCCGAGCGATTTCGATTGCGCGGCGGCGGCCGGTTTGAATTCGGTGGTCGCAACGACCAGGCCGGGGATACCCAATTTGTCGAGTGTGTTGATGTCATGCAAACTGCACGACGTACAGGAGCCTCAATCCGCTAAGGCTTCGACAACGACGTCCGCCTCCTTGACGATGGCTTGGATGACGTCCTGCGCCGCCGGCTTGCTGTTGCTGGCCTTGCGGTAGCGTTTGACCTTCAATCCCTGCGTCAGGAATCGGCTTTCCAGATTGTCGAGAAATTCGTCGCTGCGTTCCTTGGCGATATCCAGGAACGCGACCGTCAAGCCGTCGAGGGATTTGGGCGCCGGTACGCGGGCCCGGACGGTCAATCCCGCTTCGCTGGTCGGATCGCGCATTGCGTGTTCTTGGGCCATGTATACCTCACTCCTTATCCAGAGGCTTAGTGTTTTGGAATTCTAGTGTATCAGAATTCGAGCGTCACGGGCCGGATTTCGTCGCGGTTGCGCCCACCCGCCCAGCCGCCGATGATGGCGGACATCAGGCTGCCCCGGCCGCCGGCGCGCACCAGCATGATGCCGTGATCGCGCCAGAACTTCGGCACCATCTCGTCGGCGCGCGACGGATCGATGCCCTGAGTCAGGCCGCCGGCGCCGCTAATCAGATCCTTGCCCGGGCGGGTCGTGTATGTGTGCAGGGCCTCTTCGATTTCGGCGCGGCTCCAGCCGGATTCCCGGAAAATCGCGTAATGCTCCGGCGAGATGGCGACGATGACGTTCGAGCCTTGCACTTTCTTGGGGTGGTCTTCATTGACGAGCTGCAGCGCCATCGAGCGGGCCAGCTCGTCCGCCGTGCGCGCCTTGGCGTCGTAAAAACAGGTGACGCCGTGGCCTTGATGAAGCGTGACGGCATTGCTGCCCGGTTTGCAGCCGCGCGCGATGTGCAGGGGAGTCCAATCTTTGTCGGTCTCATCCTCGGCGAAGCAAAAGGTGAACTTGCCCGGGTTGCCGAACGCCGAGCGGTCGATTTCGCCGGGCCGCCCGCCGCCGACGTTGCGCACGATCAGTTGCAGCGTGCGCCCGATGGTGGCGTTGGCGCGGTTGCCCTGGCCCATGCAGTTGGTGCCCCAGTTCATGCCGATGGCGCGTGCGATCGGGCCGTTCACCACGATGACCGGGCTCGAGAAATGCAGGGTGCAGAGCAGCCCGTGCAGGCAAAATTCGGGCTTCAAGGCGGCTTCCAGCACGGCCAGCACGACCGGCATGTATTCCGGCCGGCAGCCGGCCATCACCGCGTTGATGGCAACCTTTTCAATCGTGCATTCCATCATGTCCGGCGGAATGATGCCGATCACCTCATTGGGCGCGCGGGTCGTGCCTTGCAGCATGCGGATGATGCGCGCGTCCGTCGGCGGTACGATCGGCAGGCCGTCGGTCCAGTTGCGGTCGTACGCCTGCTCGATGGGGTCGTCCCATTTGCCGAGGGTGATGGTGCGCGACTTGAACGGCGTTTCGCCGTAGCGCGCCTGCAGTTCCTCGGCGACGAACGGCTCCACGCTTTTCGAGCCGCAGCCGGGCTGGTTTTCCGGCAGGCCCTCGCCGAGCCGGTTGATGCCGCTGACGGCTTGCCAATCGTCGCGGTTCCAGCCGAAGCAGCGCGCGGTCTCCTTGCCGTTCTCGACGCGAATGAGGGTCGGCACGAATTCGATGTTGCGGCGGAACGAGTGTTCGAGCGCGGTGTCGTCGATCACGCCGTCGATGCCTTCGGGAAAGGACGGGTCGTCCTGGGAATAGACGGTCAGCCCGCCGGTCTCGGCCAGGTGCTTGAGCACCGGTTCGACCAGCTCGCAGGTGGGGCAGTCCCGTTTGACGACGGCGATGAGTCCGTTCTTGGTATCCGGCATTTGTGTCCTCCCGGAGGCTATTAAAGCATATTTTTTCTCTTTGGCGTTTAGATTTCGGTTGTGTCTCGGTTTACCTCTTTATCCTTCGAGACACCCATTCGCCTCAAACGCATGCGTTTGACCTGAGGAGGCCGCGTCCTTCGACTCGCGCGCCTCATCCTGAGCGGGCCAAAGGCCCAGTCGAAGGAGAGGCGCGCGGCTCAGGATGAGGGCGGCCGTCTCGAAGGATGAACGAGGCGAATGGGTTCCTCAGGATGAGGCAAACTTAGGCATTGCCCGGATTCCTTAATCCTCCCCCCTTGCGGGGGAGGGTGGGGAGGGGGGTAATGATATGAGTTACGGCTTCGCGCCACTATGACTTCGCGCCCTTAAGATTTAGCGAACGCGGCGGCGCCCTTGCCGGCCAATTGGCCGAAGGTGGAGCCGCACACCAAGCCGGTGCCGGACGCGTAGTTGTTATAATAGAGCCCGCCGACGATCTCACCGGCGGCGTAAAGCCCGGGGATGACGTGGCCCCATTTGTCCTCGACCTCGGCTTCGGTGGTCACTTTGAGCCCGCCGAACGCAAACGTGACGCCGGTGGTGACGCAATAGGCCTCGAACGGCGGGGTATCGAGCTTGTTGGCCCAGTTGGTCTTGTTGATCGCCAAACCTTTCGTGCCCTTGCCGTCGTGGACCACCGGGTCGAACGGCACGTCGTCCTGCACGGCGGCGTTGAATTCGTGCGCGGTCTTGAGGAACTGCTTGGGATCGACGCCCTCGAGCTTGGGCGCGAGCTCTTCCAGGGTGTTCGCGGTCGCTTTCGTCACCCGGTTGACCCGGTATTCGTCGCGCAGCAGGTGAACGACTTTCTGATCCAACACCTGCCAGGCCATCTGCCCGGGCTGTTTCAGCACTTCCGCGCCGTAGCGGGCGTAGGTGTAGCTGTGGAAATCCAAACCTTCGTCCAGGAAGCGCTCTCCCTTGGCGTTGATGAGGATCGTGAACGGGTAATTATGCTTCTGGAACAGATCGCCCATGGTGATGTCGCCGTATTCGGGCGCGTTGATGTCCCATTGCACCGAGTGGCAGGCCGACCATTGGCCCGCCGTCATGGCGCCGATGTCCATCGCCATGGTGAGGCCCGCGCCCATGTTGTAGCGGGTGCCGCGCACCCGGGCGAGTTCCCAGCCCGGTCCGAGGTAGCGCACCCGCATCTCCGGGTTCGATTCGTAACTGCCGCAGGCGAGGATAACGGCCTTCGCCTGAACCTTGTGGAAGGCGTTGTCGTGCTTGAAGACGACGCCGTGAACCTTGTCGCCGTCGTACATCAGCTCCCAGGCGGGGGCTTGATAGACGACCGGGATTTGCCGGTCCTCGAGGATTTTATGCCAGCTCTCGACCAGTTGCTCGCCGCCGCCCCAGATGCAGGCCGCGACGCCGCCCCAGATCTTGTGCTTGCCGTCGACCTTGTAGGATTGCCGGCGCAGGTTGAGCGCGAAGCGGATGCCGTACTCGCGCATGCGGACCAGCGATTCATGACTCTGGCGCACCAGGATTTCCGCCATGTCGGCGTTGCAGCGGTAATCGCTCATGCGGAACAGGTCGTCGAAATATTTGTCCTCGTCGTAGACGCCGACGTCGACGGTCTTGCGCTCCTCGTCGGTGATGTCGACCACCAGGGGCTCCAGATCCTCGAGGCTGGAATAGGGAAACCGCAGCGCGCCGCCGGTAAAGGCCGAGTTGCCGCCGCGATCGTCCACCGGCGCGGCTTCCAGGATCAGCACCTTGGCGCCGTTGACCTGCGCCGTGACGGCGGCGTTGGCGGCGGCGTTGCCGGCGCCGATGACGATGACGTCGATATTGTTGAGATCAAGGTTTGCCATGGATTGGAGCCTCCCGGGTATTTTGGCTGAGTGTTTTTGAGTGAGCGTTATGCCTGGGCATAGCGAATGCGTCTTGACCTATCGATTAAACCAAGCGTCGGACGTTGGCAAGACGAGGCAACGCGCCGGTAGCGTCTCAGTTTGAAATTCGAGGTGGAATGCCCATCCTTCGACAGGCTCAGGATGAGGCATTCTCTGCAAAATTCCATACCTCACCCTGAGCTTGTCGAAGGGTGAGGTTGAAGCTGAGGCGCGGCCAACACGTCAAGTACAAGTATCGAACGGGATATTAGCGCCCGCTAATGCACGAGCCGCGAAATAGCGCTTCGTGCGGTGCCTTGCCCCTTTGCATGGAACGGTAAGTTGCCGTAGTCTCGACCGAAACCCGGGGCCGCTCCGGCATTCTTTACGTCATTATCAAGTCATCAAAAGAGGGAGGACGTCATGGCCAAAACCAAGGCAGCGCTGTACCGCGAATATCTCAAGGAACCGGGGCTTTTGGTATCGCCCGGGGTCTATGACGGCTACAGCGCCCTGCTCGCCGAGCAGGCCGGTTTCAAGGTGATCTCGACCACCGGCGCGGGCATCTCGAACGCCTTCTTCGGCCAGCCCGACATCGGCATCATGAGCCTGATGGAGAACGTCGACATCTGCCGCAATCTGGCGCGCAGCGTGAGCATTCCCCTGACCGCGGACGCGGAATCGGGCTACGGCAACGTGGTCTCGGTTTATCACGCCATCGAATATTTCGAGGAAGCGGGCGTCGTCGGGGTGAACCTCGAAGATCAGGGCGACGGCAAGCGCTGCGGCCACATGGAGGGCAAGCAGGTCGTCGACACGCCCTACATGTGCAAGAAGCTCGAAGCCGCCTGCAAGGCGCGCAAGGACAAGGATTTCATGATCATCGCGCGCACGGATGCCATTGCCGTCGAGGGCATCGACTCGGCGGTCGCGCGCCTGAAGGAATACGTGAACGTGGGTGCGGACATGGTGTTCGCGGACGCGGTGCGCAGCGAGGACGATATCAAGAAGATCGTCGATAACGTGGACGCGCCGCTGTCGGTCAACATGGGCTTCGCGATCCGCTCGCGCCCGACCACGCCGCTGATCCCCTTGAAGCGTTTGGAAGAGCTCGGCGTGAAACGCGTGAGTTTGGCGCGCATGATGCCGGCAGCCGCGATCATGGGCATGAGAAAATCCCTCGAGGTGATGAAGGAGGTCATGGCGACCGGCGAGGTGGCGGATCGCCCCGATCTTCTGGTCGGCATCGAGGACATCATGGAGCTGATGAACTATCCGCACATCCGCGCGCTCGAAAAAGAATTCATGCTGGATGAGGAATACGAGCGCCGCTTCAAGAAAACCAAAGCCGCGGCGGAATAGGGACGGTCGGTAAGTATGCCTCATCCTTCGAGA
The DNA here is from genome assembly GCA_040904505.1 of Rhodospirillales bacterium. GTDB lineage: Bacteria > Pseudomonadota > Alphaproteobacteria > Rhodospirillales > CALINB01 > CALINB01. The sequence goes on from JBBDTH010000127.1 coordinate 13,013, forward strand.
CGCGCCCTTCGGCCGCTCCTCAGGATGAGGAAGAATACCTCATGCTGAGGAGCCCGCCTTGGCGCTTTGCGCAAAGGCGTGGCGTCTCGAAGCATGAGGGGGCCGTAGGCCTATCTCGACGGTAGAACGATAAATAAAAGGAGGCAATCATGGCGATGCAAACGGACGTCTTCGGTGCGAAGAAAACGCTCGAAACCAAGGGCGGGCGCGTCGGGTATTTCGATATCGGCGAGCTCGAGAAACAGGGCATCGGGCCGGTCTCGACGTTGCCGTATTCGATCAAGATTTGCCTCGAGAACATGCTGCGCAACGTCGACGGGCGCATTATCACCGAAGACGACGTCAAACGCTCGGCCAACTGGCAGGATACGCGCGGCTCGCTCACGTATCCGTTGCGCATGTCGCGGGTCATGCTGCCCGATGCCGCCGGCATCCCGTCGTTCATGGACCTCGTCGGCATGCGCGAGAAGATCGAACGGCTCGGCGGCGACGCCAGCGGCGTCAACCCGGCGGTCCATACCGATCTTATTCTCGATCATTCCGTCACCGCGGATTTCTTCGGCGCCGGCGATTCGATGGAAAAGAACGTCGCCAAGGAGTTCGAGCGCAACGCCGAACGCTACCGGTTCTGCAAATGGGTGCGCCAGGCCTTCGATAACGTCAGCGTCCTGCCGCCGGGGCTCGGCATCTGCCATCAGATCAACCTGGAGTATTTGGGCCGCGTCGTGATGGCGAAGCGTTCGGGCAACGAAACGCTCGCCTATCCCGACAGCTTGGTCGCCTGCGATTCCCACACCCCGATGATCAACGGCATCGGCATCCTCGGTTGGGGCGTCGGCGGCATCGAGGCCGAGGTCGTGATGCTGGGCCAGCCCTATTTCCTGCCCGCGCCCGAGGTGGTCGGCGTAAAGATGCACGGCGATTTGCGCCCGGGCGTCACCGCCACCGATTTGGTGCTCTCGATCACCGAAAGACTGCGCGAGGTCGGCGTGACCTCGGCGTTCGTCGAGTACTTCGGCCCCGGCGTCAAGCAGCTCTCGATTCCCGACCGCGCGACCATCGCCAACATGGCGCCCGAGTACGGCGCCACCATGGGCTTCTTCCCGGTCGACGCGATCACGCTCGAATACCTGGAGATGACCGGGCGCGGCGGCGATCACAAGGACCTGGTCGAGCGCTACACCAAAGCCAACGGCCTGTTCGCGAACGGCGGCCCGGCCGCCGACTGCACCCGTCTCGTCGATTTCGACATGAGCAAGGTCGAGGCCAGCGTCGCCGGGCCCAAGCGCCCGCAAGATCGCGTGTCGGTCTACGACATCAAAAGGAGTTTCCGCGACTATCTGACCAAGCCGGTCGATAAACGCGGCTACGGCCTCGACGCGGCGGAAGCGGCTCGTACGGTTACGGCAACGGTCAATGGAACAAAAGCCGAGGTCGGCCACGGCATGCTGGCGATCGCGTCCATTACGTCGTGCACCAACACCTCGAACCCGAGCCTCTTGATGGGCGCCGGTCTGCTCGCGCGCAACGCCGCCGCCGCCGGGCTCAAGGCAAAACCCTGGGTCAAAACCTCGCTGTCGCCGGGCAGCCAGGTCGTCACCGCGTATTTGGAAAAAGCCGGCCTGATGGACGACCTCGAAGCGCTCGGGTTTTATCTCGTCGGTTACGGCTGCATGACCTGCGGCGGCAAATCCGGCCCGTTGCCGGAAGACGTCGTGAAGGTGATCGAGGACAACAAGCTGGTCGCGACCGCCGTGTTGTCGGCCAACCGCAACTTCGAGGGCCGCACGCACCCATACGTGCGCGGGGCGTACCTCGCCTCGCCGCCGCTGGTGGTGGCGTTCGCGCTGGCTGGGCGCGCCGACATCGATTTCAAGACCGAACCGCTCGGCCGGGACGAGGACGGCAAGGACGTGTATCTCGCCGACATCTGGCCGAGCCCGGAAGAGATTCGCAAAACGATCAACGACAACCTGAACGCGCAAATGTTCCAGGATGCGTACGCCAAGGCGCTCGAGGGCACCGATCTTTGGAAGAAACTCGACGTGCCGACGGGGCCGATCTTCAAATACGATCCCGACTCGAGCTACATCCTGCCGCCGCCCTGGTTCGATCTGCGCGCGGACGATTACGCATGGCCGGATGAAATCAAAGGCGCGCGCGTGCTCGGCATGTACGGCGATTCGCTGACCACCGATCACGTCACCCCGGGCGGCTACTTCCCGAAGAACGGCGCCTCGGCGCAATACATGCAAAGCCTCGGCATCGCGGAGAAGGATTTCAACACGGTGACCCAGCGGCGCGGCAACCACCACGTCATGGAACGCGTGATCTTCGCCAACGTGCGCATCAAGAATCTCGTCGTGCCCGGCAGCGAGGGCGACGTCACCCGCAAGTTCCCGGAAGACGAGAAGATGTTCATGTCGGAGGCCGCGCGCAAATACCGCGCCGAGGGCACGCCGATGATCGTGATCGGGGCCAAGGATTACGGCATGGGCTCATCGCGCGACTGGGCGGCGAAAGGCCCCGCGCTGCTCGGGATCGGCGCCATTATCGCGAACTCGTTCGAGCGCATTCACCGCTCCAACCTGATCGGCATGGGCGTGGTGCCGCTGCTGTTCGCGGACGGCGAGGGTTACGAGAGCCTGGGCCTCACCGGCGAGGAGACGTTCGACATCGCCGGCCTGGACGCCGGCATCACGGATGGTGCGGCGATTACCGTCACCGCCACCGCGCCTTCATCACTTGGCGGCAAGGTCACGACTTTCGAGGTGAAAGCCGATGTGCGCTCGCCCTACGAGACCGACTGCCTCAAGAACGGCGGCGTGCTCTTGAAGGTCATGCGCGCGTTCATGGCGGAGGGCGCGGCGGCCTGACGCAGTACAAGCGCGGAACGCGATGATCGAGTCCTTCCGGCAAAGCATCCGCCGCCACGGGCCGTGGCATGTGTTCGCCCTGCTCGGCTTCGGCATTCTCGTCGGCCTCATCGGCGTTTATGTCCTGCTGTCCCAGAAAGTCATCTATTGCCCGATGGGCGGTACCGATGCGGTTTTCAACCCGATCGTCGAGGGGCGCATCGTCGACTCCGAGATCGGCGGCGCGCGCTTCCGGTTTCCGGCGAACTTCGCGGCCTTCGAACGGAACCAAACGAGCGGCCCGCACGCATGGCTGGTGTGGCAGGGGGTGTTGCCGGGCATGCGCCCGCTGTCCGACGCGCTCGACGGCTCGGAAAAAAGCAAGCTGGAGACGTGCGATTTCTACACCAAAGACAAGATCGTCGTCGCGGTCCTGCAAAAAAAACCGAAGCCCGGTTGGTCGGACCCCGGCACCATCGACACGACCCCCGACGAAAGAATCCTGGCGGAGACGGACGCGGTTCCCGGCCCGCACGGCCTGACGGAACATCGCTCGTCGAGGCTCGCCGAAGGGTATGCCGATCACCCGTTTCCGAAAGTGTGGCTCTATTCCCATGCCGGGCCCGATGAACGCCGGGCGTTTCTGTATTGCTGGCGCGACAAGCTCGGCTTGCGCGGCTGTTACGCCAAGGCCGCGCCGCTCGATCCCGGCGGGGACGATGGGGACGGCGAACTTCTGTTCAAGTATTTTTTCAACCGCGGCGATCTCGAACGCTGGCCCGACATCGCCCGCGAGGCCCGCGCCCTGGTGCGCGGGTTCCGCCGGCCCGATACCGTTCCCGATCGATAGGAGCCCGGCAAGAGGCTTCGCGCGCGCGGCCGAATGTGCGAAAATAGGGCAAAGCCAATGAAACACGTCAATGGGACACGCTAACGAGACAAGCCAAAAGGGAGGACACGGCCATGACCATCGCACTCGAGTTCGCCAAGCGTATCAATGCCTTGAAATACGAGGATTTTCCGGATGAAGCGATCGGCTGGGCCAAGGTCGCCGTCGCCGACACCCTCGGCGTGACCCTGGCGGGCTCGCTCGAGGAAACGGCCCGAATTCCGATGCGGGTATTGGGCGCGGGGACAACCTCTGGGACAGCTTCCGGCCCGAGCCTGATCTGGGGCACCGCCGTGCGCACCGCGCCGCTCGACGCGGCCCTCATCAACGGCGTGGCCGCGCACGCGCTCGACTTCGACGATTGCCACGACACCCTGGGCGGCCATCCGTCCGCGCCGCTGGTGCCGGCCGCTTTGGCCTTGGGCGACGGCGCCGCGTTCACGGGCCGCGATTTCATCGAAGCCTTCATCGCCGGCTACGAAATGGAGTCCCGGCTCGCCTCCGGCGTGCATTTCACCCATTACATCAAAGGCTGGCATCCGACGTCCTCCCTCGGCGTGTTCGGCGCCGCGGCCGCCTGCGGGCGGCTGCTCAAGCTCGACGAGGAGCGCCTGGCGACCGCGCTGGCCTTGTGCTGCTCGATGTCGTCGGGAGTCAAAGCCAATTTCGGCACCATGACCAAGCCGCTGCACGTCGGGCTGGTGAACCGCAACGGCCTCTTCGCCGCGCTCATGGCCAAGGAAGGCTTCACCGCCAGCCTCGAGGCCTTCGAGCACAAGCAGGGCTACTTCGAGGTCTATAACGGCCCCGGCACCTACGACGCCGAAAAGGTACTGGCCGATTGGGGCAAGCCGCTGCAGATACTGGAACCCGGCGTCGCCATCAAGCAGTATCCCTCGTGCGCGGCGACCCATTCGGCCGCCGACGCGATCCTGCAGTTGAAGCGGGAGAACGATCTCAAGCCCGAGGATATCGAGAAGATCGAATCGAAGACCCACGAGTGGCGCCTGAAACACACCAACCGGCCCGATCCGAAAAGCGCGCTCGACGCCAAGTTCAGCGTGCAGTACGTGATGGCGCGCGCCCTGACCGACGGCCATCTCAAGCTCGAGCACTTCGAGGGCGACGCGTTCAACGATCCCAAGGTGCAGGCGATCCTGAAGCGCGTCGAGTCGACCGCGCACAACGAGGACGACGACCGTTTCAGCGCTACCGTCACCGTCAAGACCAAGGACGGCCGCGAGCTGGTGCAGTACCTGCCGCGCGCGCGCGGGCGCGGGCCGGCGGTCGCGCTCTCCAAGGACGAGCTGCGCACCAAGTTCGTCAACTGCGCCTCGCGCGTGCTGCCCGCGGGCAACGTGGAGAAATTGTACGCGGCGTGCGAGAGTCTGGAGTCGCTCAAGAATTTGCGCGACCTCACGAAGCTCATGGAAACGTCCGCCGGCGCGGCCCGGGCGGCGGAATGACGCCGGTGTCGCTCGCCCTCAAGATCGCCGAACGCGCCAACGGACTCCGCTACGCCGATTTCCCCGCCGACGCGCTTCACTGGGCCAAGGTCGCGATCGCCGATGCCATCGGCGTGACCCTGGCGGGCGCGCACGAACCCGCGCCGGAGATCGCGGGGGCGGTTCTGGCGGCGGCGCACACGCCGGGGCCGAGTTTGGTGTGGGGGAGCACTGTCCGCACCCATCCGCTCGAAGCCGCCTTGATCAACGGCACCGCGTGCCACGCCCTCGATTACGACGACACGAATAATACCAGCGGCGCGCACCCGACCTGCCCGGTGCTGCCGGCGGCGATGGCTTTGGGCGAGGAGCTCGGCGCCTCGGGCCGCGATATCGTCGAGGCCTATGTCGTGGGCGTCGAGACGCTGGCGCGAATTTCGCAAGCCGTGCAGGTCGAGCATCATCACTACCGCAAGGGCTGGCATCCGACCGGCACGCTCGGCGTGTTCGGCGCGGCGGCGGCCTGCGGGCGTTTGCTGAAGCTGTCGGACGAAAAGTTGGCCATCGCCTTGGCGATCGCGGCCTCGGAGGCCTCCGGCGTGAAGGCGAATTTCGGCACCATGACGAAACCCCTGCACGCGGGCCTCGCCAATCGCAATGGGTTGTTCGCCGCCCTGATGGCCGGGGAAGGCTTCACCGCGAGCGCGGAGGCGTTCGAACATTCCCAGGGCTTCTTCGCCGTTTATAACGGCCCCGGCCCGGTTGCGCCCGAAAAGGCGCTTGAGAACTGGGCAAGCCCGCTCGAGATCGCCGATCCCAGCATCGGCATCAAGCAGTATCCCTGTTGCGGCAGCGTCATGCCGGTGATGGATTTGGCGCTTAGCCTTCGCAAGCAGCACAACCTCAAGCCCGAGGATATCGCCTCGGTCGTGCCGATGACCCATGAGCGGCGCCTCTATCACACCACCCGGCCCGATCCGCGCACCAGTTTGGACGCCAAGTTCAGCGTCGAATACTGCACCGCGCGCGCCTTGCTCGACGGCAAGATCGTGTTTGAGCAGTTCGAAAATGATGCCCATCTCGACGCGGGCGTGCGCAAATTCATGAAAGAGAAGGTGACGGCGAAACCGCACACGGATGAGAACCACTACGGCGCGCATCTCGTCATCGCGCTGAACGACGGCCGGGTTCTCAAGGAGTATACGGCGAAGGCGAAAGGCCGCGGCCCGGACCATCCCCTGAGCGCCGATGAATTGAAGGCCAAGTTCGTCAACTGCGCTAAGCGCGCGCTGCCGATGAAACAGGTCGAGGCGCTGTATGAGGCCTGCCGAGACTTCGAGAATATCGATATCCGCGCGGTCACCAAGCTGATGGAAGCGAAACCCGGCGCGCAAAAAGCGGCGGAGTAGCGGCGGTGCCGCTCATGCTTCGAGACGCCGCACCTCACCGGACCGGCTCAAGCCGGCCGGAGGACAGGCTTCGCGCAACAGCGCTCAGGCGGGCTCCTCAGGATGAGGTGCTTCTACGGCCTCATCCCGAGGAGCGGCCGTCCTTCGAGGGAACATCCTCATCCTGAGGAGGAGGCGGAGCCTCCGTCTCGAAGGAATGAGGATGTTCTTGGTAGCGGAAAAAAAGACCGCCATCATGTTCGTTCGGTCAATTCAGGCAAGAATATCCGTGCGATGGGCGTTCGCGATTTTCCCGGCGGCGTCGTTCGCGACGCCGGCGTCTTCGGCAAAGCCGCTCCATTTCAAAACCGCGTTCCGGACGTCGCTGAGAATCTCTTCGGCGCGCCCGCGCTTCAGGGAGGCGGTCCTTGCGCAAGCCTTGAAGTCTTCCAGATCGAAATTGTCCCGTTTGCCGTTCAGGGACATCTGATGGCTCCCCGTCCAGGCGCCGGACGGGTTGTAGCTGTACGTCACGTCGTAGGCCGGCGAGAGGGACCAGCTTCCGGCTTGATCCATGAGGAAGGCGATGTTCTTTACGTGGTCGTCCTGGTTTCGGCCGATAATGTTGAACGCCATGCGGCGAAATTGTTCTTCGACGCTGTCGGCGGACATGCCGAGTCGGCGGATGATTTGCAGCGCTTGTTCGTAGGAATAAGCACCGGGTTTCTTGAAATCGAAATGTGCCATGGCGCCGAGAGACTGCATATGGATTTTCTGTCCCGACTCCGTACGGTCGAAGCGTCGGGTCATGAAGTGGCTCCGTCCGTTTTCCTCGAGGAGCCTGCATTCCTTCATATCGATGCCGGCGGCCAAGGCCATTTTATAATAGGCATACTCGATCAAACCGTAACCGGCGGGGTCCTCGAGTTCCTTATCCTTATTGCCCGAAACGCCGTCGAATTTCAGAAGCCAATAGGAGAACCCTCGGCTCGCGTCGACCTGTCCCGACCGGACTTCATCGGTCTTGGGATTCCAGGCAACGATCGCTTTCGCCCGCGCTCCTCCGGCGGATGTTCCGACACGCAGAATTTCCTGCAGTGATTTTTCGCGATCGGGCGCGGCAAAGGAGCCCTGAAGCCGGTTTCGCCGGGTCAGGATTTCGCTTGCGAGCGTGACGAGGGCCTGAACGTCGATTTCTTCCGATCGGGTGGCGGACGGTCCCCGGGAGGGGAGATATTCCAAGGCTCCCATGCCCCGGTCGCCCGTGTAGCAAAGGCGTTGAACCGGATCGAAACTTTCAGGGCTGCGCCCTTCCCGTGCGAGCCAGGCATCGATGAGCGCATTGCCGAAATCGTCCGGCAGCGAGTCGGCCAGAAGCCCCGGCAGGCCGTGAAAGGTTTCCCGGGGCAGTGCCGGAAAGGAATAAATCCGATCGTCGAGCGGCATGACGACCGGTGCGACTTCGATGCCGCTCTTCGCGAATGCCGGCTGGTATTCGAAGTGGGCGAGCCCGGCGTCCGCGTCCCAGGTGACGGCGCCGATGGCCCGGCCCCAGAGTCTCACCTCCGCCGTGGTCATGCCTCGTCTCCCCCTTCATCACCCCCTTCATCGCCCCATGACCAGGGCTTTTGCTTCCCGCCCGTATCGGGTCGGGGCGAGGCGCGTTTCCGTTTTTTGCCGTGGAGTTGAAATTGTTGGATCGGACTGACCGCCGGTTCGGGGATGAGGGTCTCGATGTTCTCCAAGATGCCGAGGGCTCTCAGGATTCGGAACAAATTCGTCGCCTGGGTAGATTGGCCGTGCTCGACTCTGACAAGCGTTCGATGCGAGACGCCGGCCTCGTTGGCGAGGGCCTCCTGAGTCAGGTTTCTGTTCAGCCTGTATCGGGCGATGCGGCTGCCTAGCTCTTTTAAGAGCGCCTTATCCGAGGTATCGTTGGTCAGCTTCATAATTTGCCGATTTTGACAGTTTAGGACGATTTTCCAGAATTACATGCCATTTTTGGCATGTTATGTCAATGTAAATTATCAATGAAAATAGACAAATTTGGCATTTTAAAAGGATTTCCTTGCATCAATAAGACAATTTTGGCGCTTTATGATAGGTTCTCTATGAGCGAGAGGCCGAGAACGCCCGGCTTTATTTCATTTCCCCGCTTCCTCCTCCCTCAGCACCTCCTCAAGCCAGCGCGCGGTTTCATCGAGGGGTTCGCTCGCGCCGCCGCCCGCGCCGCCGCCCTTGTTGCCGCCTGGGCCGCCGCCTTTGCCGTCCGGGGCCTCGCCGGGGCGGTAGCCGCCGCGCGGCGGGAACAGGCCGAGGTGGCGCGCCAGCGCGGCCAGCGCCGGGTGGCGCCCCGCGAGATGCACCCTGAAGCGGCCCTTCGCGTCCCAGCCCCAGCCGGCGACCGCCGGGCGCAGCCGCGCCGGCAGCCGCGCGATGTCGGCGGGGCTCTCGATCCCGGCGCCGGCGATCTCGCCCGGGTCGTAGAACGCGAGCGCCGCGAGCGCTTCCAGCACCTTGTCCTGGGTGATGCGGGTGCGTTCGGCGCGCGCGTTCAGCGCCGCCTCGATGGCCGCGCGCACGGCGGGATTGCGCATCAGCCGGCAGGCGTTGTGGCGCGCCGTGTGCGCGGAATACCCGGCGCGGGCTGCCGCCGCCGAGACGTTGACGTCGATTAAATATTCTTCAACGAAGCGGCGCTGGCGCTCGGTCAGCTTGTTTTTTCGGGCCATGGCTCAAGGATATGGTTTAGGAAATCGGGAATAAAAAAGCCGTTCCCGGGAGGAACGGCGCGTAAGAACTCGAACATAAGCCACGTGGGGATCGCGGTGTTTACTTTCAAGGTGTGTAGCGCGGCGCGTTTATAGGGAGTCGTCACCCCCGCGCAGGCGGGGGTCCATGCCACGGAGAAGATGGATTCCCGCCGTCGCGGGAATGACGAAATGAGAACAAGCCTCTGAGACT
>JBBDTH010000127.1:22653-24436 GCA_040904505.1 Rhodospirillales bacterium
AGCCTCTGAGACTATATAGGGAGCCGTCACCCCCGCGCAGGCGGGGGTCCATGCCACGGTAAAGATGGATTCCCGCCGTCGCGGGAATGACGAAATGAGAACAAGCCTCTGAGACTATATAGGGAGCCGTCACCCCCGCGCAGGCGGGGGTCCATGCCGGGCTTGTCGAAGCATGAGGGGCCGTCTCGAAGCATGAGGGCCGTCTTGCCCGGGCCCCGAAAATCCCTCAGAATGACGCCAACCGAAAAACACGGAATTTTACCGGAGGAACGCACCATGGGAGTCGCCAAGGACATCGCCGCGCGCATTAATGCGTTGAAATACGAAGATTTTCCGGCCGAGGCCCGCCATTGGGCCAAGATCGCCGTCGCCGACACCCTCGGCTGCGCGCTCGCGGGCAGCCTCGAGGAGACCGCGAAGATTCCCGCGCGCGTGCTCGGTGCCGGGCAAAACCCGGGGGCGAGCCTGGTGTGGGGAACCGACACGCGCACCCGCCCGCTGGATGCGGCGCTGATCAACGGCACGGCGGCGCACGCGTTCGATTTCGACGACTGCAACGAATCCCTCGGCGGCCATCCGTCGGCACCGGTCATGCCGGGCGCGCTCGCCATCGGCGAGGAGATCGGCGTTTCGGGGCGCGATTTCATCGAGGCCTACATCGCCGGCTTCGAGACCGAGACCCGCATCGCGCGCGGCGTGCACTTTCATCATTACACCAAGGGCTGGCATCCGACCGCGACGCTCGGCACGTTCGGCTCGGTCGCGGCTTGCGGGCGCTTGCTCAAGCTCGACGACGATACGCTCGCGACGGCATTGTCCATCGCCGTGTCGCTCGCCGCCGGGGTGAAGGCGAACTTCGGCACCATGACCAAGCCTCTGCATGTGGGCCTCACCGCGCGCAACGGCCTGTTCGCCTGCCTGATGGCGAAGGAGGGCTTCAGCGCGAACCCGGAGGCCTTCGAGCACGGCCAGGGCTTCTTCGAGGTCTACAACGGCGCGGGCACCTATAACGTCGACAAGATTCTCGCCGATTGGGGCAAGCCGCTCGATATCGTCTCGCCGGGCGTGGCGATCAAGCAGCACCCCTGCTGCGGCAGCGCGCACCCGGCGGTGGACGCGGCCATCGCGGTGTTTGATAAGCATCACCCGGCGTTCGATCAAATCGCGAAGGTCGAAACCTCGACCCATGAAATCCGCCTGCAGCACACCGACCGGCCCGACCCGCGGGGCGAACTGGCGGCGAAGTTCTCCGTGCAGTATTGCGTGCTGCGCGGCCTCAAGGAGGGCAAGGTCATCCTCGAGCATTTCGAGAACGAGGCCTACATGGACAAGGATATCCGCGCGCTGCTGCCGAAGGTCGCGGCGACGGCGTACACCGGCGACAATTCCTTCCTCGGCACCGTGACGGTGACGATGAAGGACGGCACGGTCTACGAGGAAACGGCGGAAACGGCGCTCGGGCGCGGCCCCGAGAACCCGCTGACGGCGGAGCAATTGAAACAGAAATTCATCGACTGCGCGGTGCGCGCGATCCCGAAAGACCGGGCCGAGCGTCTGCACGCGCTGATTTGGGATATCGACGCCGTCAAGTCCGTGCGCGAGATCACCGACGCGATGACGGCGTCTTCGGGTGCGGCAAAGGCGGCGGAGTAAGTTTTAAAATCATCGTCATTGCCCGGCGCAGGGGGTTTAAGGGGGACGCCCCCTTACCCCCGAGGCCCGGGCATCCAGGGGCCTCGTCGCCTGGATGCCCCGGAGCTTCGCCCGGGGCATGACGCTAGAG
>JBBDTH010000128.1:0-23925 GCA_040904505.1 Rhodospirillales bacterium
GTCGGCCGCTCGGGGCGCGGCGTGAACATCTGAAAACCGTGCAGGGTATCGAGAAACGCATCGAGGGTGGCGACCATGATCGTGCCGGTCTGCTTGCAGAGCGACGTCCAAGCCGCCTGATCGCCCGCCAGGGTGCCGGTGTGCGAGGACACCGCCCGGCTGCCGTCCTGGGTTTGCCCGCCTTTCAGCAACACGACCGGCTTGGCGCCCTGGGCCCGCTTCAGGGTTTCGAACAAGCGCCGGCCATCGCCGATGGATTCCAGATAAAGCCCGATCACCTTGGTTTTGGGATCGACCAGGTGAAAATCCAGCAGATCGCTCGGGTTGATATCGGCGGAATTGCCGAGCGCCATGACGCTGCGAAACACGAGGCCGCGCGCTTGGCCGCGCCGAATGAAATCCGTGGACAGGCCGCCGCTTTGCGAAATGATCGCGACCGGTCCGACATCGGTGCCGACGCCGCTCACCATGCTGAGCCGCCCTTCCGGCGAATAGCCGCCGTTGCAGTTCGGCCCCAGCAGCCGGACTCCCGCCCGATGGGCCGCCGCGACCAATTCGCCCTGCAAGCCCTTGCCCGCCTCGGTATCGGCGAACCCGCCCGCCGTGATATGGGCGAACCGGACATTGCCGACGGCGGCGGCGATCGCGCCCGGCACCGCTTTCGCCGGAATCGCGACATAGGCGTAATCGACCGGTTCAGGAATGTCGCCGAGCGTCGGATAGGCCTTCATGCCTTCCACCTCGTCGGCTTGATTGTGCACGGGAAAGATCTTGCCCGCAAAATCCAAGGCGCGCAGCTTGTCGATGAAAAGATTGGCCCGGTTGCGATTGGTGGCCGAGGCACCGACCACGGCGACGGTGCGCGGGGTAAACAGGGGCGCGAAATACGCGCGCCGCTCCTCTGCCGTCATGGCGGCGATATCGGGAACCGTATTTTTCATGAATTCCAAGATCGTCTGTCGTTATGAATCGATGGTCTTTTTCTAAACAATTTTCTTGCCGGCAAACAGGCCCCTTCTTTCATTCCCCGGTATTTTTCCGTCAATTCGCATCGGGACGCAGCTTCACGCCGCCTCGACGGCGCCGGTCATCGTCGGCACTCCCTTGTGATTTTCGGTCCAAACCTTGGCCGGTTTGCCCGCGCCCGCGGGTTCGCCGCACAGAACGAACGGATGGTTCGCGTAGAGCGGCGCATCGGCCCGATAGTCGAACTTCGTGACCGCCGCCGCCAGGGTTTCGCGCTGGAAAAGATCGAGCAGCAGCGCAGCCGTCAACGGCCCGGGCACGACCAATCCCGGGTAGCCTTCGACTTCGGTTACGTACGGGTAGTCGTAGTGTATCCGGTGGGCGTTGAACACCATCGCCGAATACCGGAACAACAGGGCCGGATGGGGCACGATCATCCGCCGCCACAGGGCGTTCCCGGGCGGCGCGGGCAGCTTCCGGGGCTTATCCGCCTTGGCCCCGTGCTCCTTTGGCTTGGCCGCTTCGCGATAGATGATGTCCTGATCGTCGATTACGGCCAACCCGTCCTCGCCGAAGATTTCGGCCTTGAATTTGACGATGATCAAGGGCCCGCTGCGGCCTTCCTTGTAATCGATGCCGTCGATCGTATGAACGCGCCGAATTTTCTCGCCGACGCACAAGGGCTTGAGGAAACTCAACCGGCTGCCGCCGTTCATGCGCCGGGGCAGCGGAATCGGTGGAAAAAAATCGCCCAATTGGATATGGCCGTCTTCCTTGATCTCGGATTGCCGGGCCAACGGCGGAAACAACATGCGATAGCACAAAAGCGGAATGGCATCGCCGTCCTGGGGAAACGGACGCTCGTAATCAAATGTCGCGTTATAAAGTGCCGCCGGCGTGGCCTCGACCCGGCTCGAGCGCTCCTCGGTCCGGCCGAGCCATGTCCGCAAATATTCGAGATCGATAGTCGGCGTACTGTTATTCATGTGTTTTCCCTCTTAGCGAGCCCGCTGCAGGTGCCGACGATCGCCTTGACGCCCTTCTCGGTTTCGACCCAGACCTCGCAAACGATCCGCATACCATCGCCTTCCGGCACGGTTTCCCGGACCGTTCCCTTGGCGGTCACGAAATCCCTGATGCCGACGGGCCGGCGATAGGTCAACGATCCCTTGCCGCCGACGATCCAGCCTTCGCCGAAACACATCAGCATCATTCTGTAGATCAAGCTCGCGGGGCGGCTTGCCACGGCGATCGGCTCCTTCAACCCCTCTCGCGCCGCCGCTTCCGCGTCGTTGTGCAGCGTTTGAACATCCCCGCCTTCCTCGCCGACGACCCGGTTCAATTCCGGGCTCAAGCGCCGGGAAACCGGCGGCAGGGCGTAACCGATAGGCGTTTGAATCGTCAGGATCGCCATGCCGTTTTCCTTTTAAATCTTTTCCGGCTTGATGCCGCTGTCGATTCCCGCGCCTTCGCGCGGCGCGGCGCGCGTCGTCATGTCGAGCACCTGAACGCGCGATGCCGTGAAGACCGCATCGCCGTGTTCATCCTTGGCGACGGTGTCCCAGCGCACGAACTCCCGGTCGTTCTTAATCCATTTGTCGGAGATACGGCCCGAAACGATCAGGGTTTGGCCGGGCTTGATCGGTTTGAGAAATTCGAAGTCGTGCTTATAGAAGACGCCGCGAATGTTGTAGATGCGTCCCAGCAGCCAGCGCGGCGGCCGCGATTGGATTTGCGGCGGGGCGACCCGCCCGCCCCACGGCGAATTCAGCACATACCATTCGTGCCAATCCTCATCGAGCGAGCACTGTTTCTCGATATCCTCTTCGGTCACCGTCCATTCGAGCGAACCGAGATCCTTGCCGACTTCTATTTCCTCATAAGTCGTGCGCTTGCCGCGGGCATCTTCGGCAACGCGCGTCGGAGTCGGATTTTTCATCGCGAGCCTCTCGGCGTTAAAATGAGACGGGCATCGGCCGGGTTTGGTATGGACTAGATGTTTATGTTGAATTTCTCCTTGATGAAAGTCTTCATGAACGTTTTGACCTCGGGCGATACATCGATCGCATCCTTGACGGCTTGCTTGGACTCGTCGCCCAGGATGACCGGATAGGCCCCGAGTTGCTTTTTCGCAATCTTCAAGAACGCTTCATCCTTGAGGGTTTTCTCGGCCGCCTCGAGATAGGAGTCCAGGACGTCTTTCGGCGTCTTCGCCGGCAGGGCAAAGCTTTTGTTCGTCATCACGCTCATGCCGTAAAAGCTTTTATAAACGTCGAAGAGAAGGCCGGAGGGCTCTTTACCGCCGTGCATTGCCTTGTACACGTCGATGATGGTCGGCATCTGCGGGAAAGCGGGGTCGCGGACGATCTTGCCCTTTTGCGTGTATCCCAAGGTCATCAGCGGCACGACCTTGCCCGCTTTGGCATACTTCTCGACGCCCTTGATATAGGCGCCGCCCGAATCGAGATTGCCGTCCAATTCTCCGCGCAGAAGGGCCTTGCGGCGTTTCCCGGCGGACAACCCGAACACCGCCTTGATGTTCTTAACGCCCAGCAGTTCGTAGGCGAGAAAAGCGCGAAGATCGGAAGAGGTCGGGCTTTTCGCGCCGAGAGTAAAGGTCGGCAAATTCCGCAGCGTCTTGATGTCTTCCGCGACGTTCTTACCCTTCACACCCGTCTTCGGATTGACGTAGAAAACCGAGCCGAGCGGCATCGTCAGAACGTATTCCCATGCCAACAGATCGTATTGGATCTTCTTGCCACCCAACAGGTAACTGGTTTGCGTGGACGTGGACACGACAATGGACGTCAAGCCGTCCGGCTTGGCCGCTTTTTGGAAATGATTGCTGCCCCGAACGCTGCCGCCGCCCGGCATATTGCGCACCAGAATGACCGGCTTGCCCGGCAAGTACTTCGTGAAAAACGGCGAAAACAAACGTGCAATTCGATTGGCGCTGCTGCCCTCGTCGAAGGGAACGATTATCGTGACTTGCTTACCGGCATAATCGGCAGCCGAAACCGCCGCCGGAGCAGCAAGGAGTCCCGCCGACATCGCAATAACCGATAAAGATTTTGTAACCGTTAGGTGAAAACCAGACATTTAACTCTCCCTGACTGAATGAACCGCATTGAATTGCCGCTGACGTCGCGTACTCCTTAGCTCACCGATAAAGGCGAAATCGTTCCTCATATTCGATGTTGCCGAACCACCGTAAAAGTTACGCCGCCGATTCCTTGACGGACGCCTTACGACACGTCACCACGCCGGCCGCAGCCAAGGCGTCCACGTCGGCCTCGCCAAGCCCTGCGATACCGGTCAGCACGGCACGCGTATCCTCGCCGATGCGATGGCCGGTGTGGCGGACCGTTCCGGGTGTTTTGGAGAGCTTCGGCACCACGCCCGGCACGGTCACGCTGCCGAGTTCAGGATCGGGCATCTCGATCAGCATGTCGCGGGCCTTGAAGTGCGGGTCCTTGAAAATTTCCGCCATGGTATAAATGCCCATCGCCGGCACGTCCGCTGCATGCAGAAGTTTCTGCGCCTCGATCATGTCGTATCGAGCGACCCACTTGGCGACGATGTCGTTCAACGCATCGGCATGCTGGGTGCGGGCGATGGCCTTGCCGTAACGTTCGTCCTCCAGCAAATCCGGCCGGCCGATGGCTTTCGCCAACCGCGGGAAAACGTAATCGCTCGAGGCCGCGATATGAATGTACTCCTGATCCTTGGTCACGAACGTATTGTTCACCACGCTGTGGCTCTGCGCCGATCCCGTCCGCTTCGGCACGATGCCGAGCTTGCTGTAGGCGGTAACGTGGGATTCCATGAAACTGAACGCGGTTTCGTAAAGCGCCGCGTCGATCATCTGCCCTTCGCCGGTCTTCTCGCGGTGCAACAGCGCCATCACCGCGCCGAAGCAGGAATAGACGGCGGTCAGACAATCGGTGAACGAAACCGCGACCCGCGAGGGCGGCCGGTCCGGATCGCCGGTCATGTGGCGCAACCCGCTGACTCCTTCGCTGATGATGCCGTAACCGGGAAAGCGGCTGTACGGGCCGGTCTGGCCGTAGCCGCTGATGCGGACCATAACGATTCCCGGATTGATCGCGCTCAGGTGCTCGTAGCCGAGCCCCCATTTCTCGAGGCCGCCGGGACGGAAATTCTCGATCACGATATCGCAATGCGGGATCAACTTCTTGATGACGTCCTGGCCCTCGGGTTTGCGCAGATCGACGGCAATGGTCGCCTTGTTGCGAAAGATGCTGGCGGCATAGAGCGAAATATCGTGAAAATGACGCCCCTTCTTGCGCAAGGGATCGCCTTCCGCCGGCTCGACCTTGATCACCTCGGCGCCGAAGTCGGCGAGCAGGCGGCCGCAAAACGGCCCCGCGATGGTCGAGCCCATCTCCAGCACACGATAGCCGGCGAGTGGGCCTTGACGTTGAGTGCTATCGTTCATCATGCGGCCTCCTCTAACGGCCTTTCCAAACCGGCGCGCGCTTTTCCTTGAAGGCCTGGATGCCTTCCTTGGAATCTTCGCTGCGCAGAACCCGGTTGGCGAGCTCGCGCGCGACGTCCATGCGCACATTGAGCGGCGAGTTCTCGGTCAACCGTTCGGCTTCCTTGATGGCCTGCATGGCCAACGGCGCGTTTTCCAGGATTTCGTTCGCCCAGCGGTAGGCCGCCTCCATCAATTGATCGTGCGGCACCACCTCATGAGCAATCTGCAGCGCGAGGGCCTCCTCGGCGGTGATGAACTTACCGCGGAGAAGATAGCTCATGGCGACCCCGCGCGGCAGCATGCGCGAAAGCATGCTCGGGCCGCTGACGGAGGAAATCCCCCGCTTGACCTGCGGCCAGCCGAAATAGGCCTGATCGGACATAATCACGATATCCGACAGCAACGCCGTCCCCGCGCCGCCCGCCAGACAGGCGCCGTTCACCGCCGCGATCATCGGCTTGTTGATGCTACGCAACAGCATGTAACGCTCGTTGGTCGAAAGGACCGAACGGTCCACTTCCTCGGGCGGAATCTTCTCCAACAAGTCCTTGCCGGAACAGAACCCCCGCCCGCGCCCGGTGATAATGCCGAGCCAGATGTCAGGGTTGTGCTTGATGTCGAGAAGCGCGTTCTGGAAGATCTTGCGCATACCCTGATTGAGCGCGTTCATCTTTTCCGGGCGGTTCAGGGTGATCAGCGCAATATGATCTTTCACTTCATAGAGCACCAACGGTTCATCCGTCATGACGGTCGTCCTTTCAAACTGTTCGTTCAGTTGATCGTCACGTCGGTCTGGAAATTCGTTTGTATCCAGTTTTTGAACCACGTTTTGGCCTCGGGCGACAGAGCCAAGGAATTTTTGTATATTTCGGCGGCATCCGCGCCGAACGACTGCGGATAAGCGCCGAGAGAACCTCTGGCTTTCTTTTGAAAAGCCTTGTCGGCCAAAATCGCCTTGAAAGCGTCGACATAGACGTTAACGATGGCGTCCGGCGTTCCCTTCGGCAAGGAGAAACCCTTGGATGCCATAACGCCCATGTTCAGAAAACTTTTCCAAGCTTCCCAACCTGGGCCGGACGGTTTTTTGCCGTTTGTCTTTTCGTATACTTCCGGGAACGTGGGAACGTCGGGGAACGCGGGATCGCGCACGACCTTGCCGCCCTTGAGATAGCCCAGCGTGTAGTAGGGTTTCACCGTCCCGTCTTTGACGTACCGGGTGACCTTTTTGACATAAGAGCCCGCGGAATCGTAGCCGAGCGGCAGTTCGCCCCGCATGGTCGCCTTGCGCGCCGCGCCGCGGCTCAGGCCGAAAACGGTTTTCACGTTCAAGCCCAAAAGATCGTAGGTGATCGATGCGCGCAATTCACCGGCGATCGGCGCCTTGGCGCCGAACTTCAGCTCCATGCCCCGCAGCAATTTCGTATCGGCAACGACATCCTTGCCCGTGAAGCCCGTATCGGACCGGACATAGATGATCGTCCCCAAAGGGGACACGATGACGGGGCGCCATTTGAGCATATTGAAACGGGCTTTTTTCCCGCCGAACAACGCCGAAACCATCGATGATGTCGATACGGCCGCCAACGTCAGGCCGTCGGGTTTCGCCTGGGCTTCGAACCGGTTGTTGCCCCTGATCGTGGCGCCGCCCGGCACATGCTGAACGACGATAGCGGGATTGCCCGGCAGAGCTTTTCTCATAAAGGGCTCGAACAACCGTGAATAGACGGACGTGCCGCCGCCTTCCTTGAAAGGCACGATGATCTCGATTTTCTTGCCGGAGAAATCCACCGCCGACGCGGAGGCCGGAGCGGCCGCCGCATATAACGCGAGCGCGGCACCGCCGATGATTCCGTATTTTTTCAAGCATTGAATTGACATAAAACGATCTCCCTTCGGTCTAACGGACGCTCGGCACGATCCGGACGCAGGCGAGTCCCGGACTGCCGAATGATTTTTTTGAAAAAGAATCCCTGTATTTCTCGGCCCTATAAGCCGGCTGAATGAAAAATAAATCAATCCAAAATAATTGATTTAAATTATAAAAATTTCTATAATATAAAAATGGCCATTCATCCCGATCACCTCCTGACCCTCGCCTATGTCGCGCGCACCGGCAGCCTGACGCAGGCGGCGGCGTTGCTCGGTAAAACCCAACCGGCGATTTCGGCTCAAATCAAACTTTTGAACGACGCCGTCGGCGAGCCCGTGGTCATCAGGCACCGCAAGGGCATGTCCCTGTCACGGGCCGGAGAGGCGCTGTTGCCGTCGGCACAAATCATCGCGCGGGCCTCGGATATCGCCGAACAAATCGGCCAACGCCTGCGCGGCGTCGATTTCGGCGAACTGCGCTTGGCGTGCGCGACGTCGATCTCGGTATACTTTCTACCGCCCGTCCTGGCGCTGTTCCATCAGCGTCATGCATCGATAAAGCTGAAGGTTACGAACCACAGCACTCAAAACGCCATCAAGACCATGGAAAGCGGCAACGCCGATCTCGCCATCGTGCACGGCCCGGTCAGCGACCTGCCGGCGAATTTCACCCTCAAACGCATCATGGACGACGAAACGATCCTTGCCCTCCGCCGCGATCATCCGTTGGCGAAGCGAAAGAGCTTGAAGGTCGCGGATCTGAACGGATTAAGCGTCGTCAGCCAGGGGCCGGCGTCGGCGACGAACATCCTCATCGAAAACCTGGCGAACCGCGCCAAGATCAAACTCGACAATCGGTTCGAGGTCGTGAACGTCGAAGCCATCAAGGAAGCCATCCTGCAAGGATTCGGCGCCGGATTCCTGTCCCGGTTATCCGTGCACAGGGAAGTCAAGTCCGGCAGCCTGGTTGCCCTGCGGATTCGGGACGGCCATCTGCAACGCCCGATCGCGCTCATTCACCCGCAGGAAAATCAGATATCGCCCCGTATCGGCGCTTTTCTCGCGGTCTTGGAGGACGCGAAAAAACGATCGAACATCTAGAGCAGATCATGGTTGGTCGGAATCGCCGCCGCGATTCGCCGGACTCCCGGGGATAAAATCGAACCGCTAACGCTCGCCTTCAGGCCGCTTCCCAGCCGGCGCCCTCGGTCATGACCCGGATCGGCGTGCCGTCGAGCCAGGCCTGGATATCCTCGACCGCCTGGGCATAGCAGTACCGATAGTTCTCCTCCGTCACGTAGCCCATGTGCCCGGTCAGGATCACGTTATCGAGTTTGCGCAACGGATGGTCCGCCGGCAGCGGCTCGATCGGGTAGACGTCCAGCCCCGCGCCCGCGATCCGGTTGTTGCGCAACGCGTCGAGCAGCGCCGCTTCGTCGACCAGCTCACCCCGCGCCGTATTGATGAGATACGCGGTCGGCTTCATGAGGGACAGTTCGCGCGCACCGACGATCCCGGCGGTTCGTTCGCTGAGGCGGACCTGCAATGACAGCACGTCGGACTCGCGAAACAGCGCATCCTTATCGACATACACCACGCCGCGCTTTTCGCAGGTCTCGGGCGTGAGATTCTGGCTCCAGGCGATCACGCGCATGCCGAACGCCTGGCCGACCTTGGCGACCCGGCGGCCCAACATCCCGAGCCCCAAAATACCGAGGGTCTTCTTGTACAGCGAGTGGCTAAGTCCGCCCTGCCAACCGCCGGCATGCATCACCGCGTTCTCGCGCGGCACCGCGCGCACGATCGCCATGATCAGGGCCCACGCCTGCTCGCTGGCCGCCGAAATCATGCCGGTACCGCAAACGGGGACGCCGCGCGCGCGCGCCGCATCGAGATCGATCGCCGGATTGTCCATCTTGGTGCTCACGAGAAGCTTCAGATTCGGAAGCTTCTCGAACAAGGCCGCCGGGAACGCCATGCGTTCGCTCATCGCGACCAGGATATCGAAATCCCGAAGCCGCCGGACCGCTTCAATTTCCTCGCCCAAGTGCTCGGTGAACGCTGTCACGGCGCATTCGGGCGTTAGGGACGACCAATCGGCGCAGGCCGTGGCGACATTCAAATAATCGTCCAATATACCGATACGATGCATGGTCCTCGCCTCTTCGGCCTCCGCGTTCCAGTCTCTGCGTTCCAGTCTGCGCGGTTATCATTATTGCAACCGACGGCGGAAACTCAACACCTTATTAAGGGGGTTTTTGGGCCGGCATTGCGCCGATGAATTCATGACCTCCGGCGGATCACTTCATCGTATCGAGGTTTTTAACTCCCTTGCAGCCGGACGCATTGAACGGAAGCCGGGATACGGCGCCTTTCGACATCTCTTTTGCGCCCTCGACGATATAAATCGATTTTACGAGATAACGGCCCAGGGCCTGGTTGACCGGCACCACCAATTGCCCGGCCAAGTCCTGCAGATCGTCACTCCCGCGCCGGAGCGGGTTCCGGTAAAGCATCGCCATAATCGCATCGCGAATGCGCGGATTATGCCGGCAAATGATCCCGATCCAATCCTTATCGAACGATTCGAGAAAGACGGTAATCGGCTTATTGCCGCCGCCCTGAACGGGCGCCATGAAAGGCTTCAGCTGAACATGCGTCGGCGCGGTGTATTTTTCCCGCAAGTCCTGGGTATCGGCGGAACCGCCTCGGGCCGTCACGGGAACGGCGCCGATGCTGACGGCCGACACGACCGCAATCACCACCGCCGAAACGATCTCTCTTTTAATCACCGCCCTATATCCTTCCCGACTTGTTTTTCTCGTTCGTTATGAGCCGAACGCCAGAAGGGTTAAAACATACAATTTTAGTAAAATTGTTTCTTTAATGGTCCGTCTGTGACGACCGTCACGCCGGACACGGTATTTCGATCAAGCCGAATACGATAAAACCGTGCCTTAATGCGCGGCTTTTTTAAGATCCTTGATGCCCTTACAGCCGGCGGCATTAAAGGGTAGGCGCGAAACGCTGCCTTTAGACATCTCCCGGGCGCCTTTCTCGATGTAAACGGACTTAACCCAAGCACCGCCCAGCGCGCGATTGATCGGCGCCACCATATTCCGTGCGGTACCGCCGAGATCGATTTGACGGCCGTTCACGGGCAACGGATGCGAATACAAATGAACCATGATGGCATCCATGATCCGGGGCAAATAATGGCAAATACGGCCGACCTGCTCCTTTTCGACCGCCTCGAGAAACACGGTGATCGGCAGGGCCGCCCCGGCACGACTCGTCGGCGCCGGAAAGGGCCTGAGCTGTACGTGTGTCGGCAGAGCGAATTTTTTAGCGAGATCTTCTGCTTTTTTGGCGGCCGCCGGAAACGCGAAAATCGCGCAGAGCGCAAGACTAACGCCGGCGGAAAGAGCGCGACTTCTCATCGTGAGTCCCTTTTTTTATAATATTTTATCTTCCCTTCCTGGCGGTAAAATACTCGGGCGCGGCGGCGCTGTATAGACAATTTAAATCCCATTGTATGCAGATTTTTAACAATCGTTCCGCAAGCAACGAAAACTTTTTTATGATTGTTGCGCCGAACCGTCAGCGAAGGAGGCGGTCAGGGCTTCAAGCCGAACTCCTCGGCGAACAGCATGTACGAGCGTCGGCGCACCACCGGTTCATACGCCCAGGTCAGAATGACGATCTCTTCGATATCCAGTGTTTTTGCCAACTCCCGCAGGCGCGCGCCAACATCCTTTGCCGTGCCGACGAACGTGCGATTGCGGAATCGTTCGATGCCGGCCGCTTCCTCGGGCGAGCGCTCATGCGCGGCGGCGACATCGGGCGGTTCGAGCGGTGTCCAGATGCCTTGATCCCGTTTGACCTTCCAATGGCCGCGCGACATGAATTCATGATTCGCGGCCTCGTCGCTGTCCGCCGCCAGTGCCCACAAACAGACCGTTGCCTGCGGCTTCGGATGGCGTGCACTCGGCCGGTAATTTTCCCGATACGTCTGCAACGCCCGTTCGGTGCCGCGTCCGTCGGTAATGAAATGCGCGAAGCAATACGGGATGCCGAGATACGCGGCCAGTTGCGCCCCGAAATCGGACGTGCCGAGCATCCACACTTCGGGCGCCGTCGGAACCGCGGGATGAGCGCGGATTTCGGCGAAGGGATGCCCCTCGATCAACGGCTCGCCGTGCACCCAGGCGATCAGATCGCGCACGGCGGCGGGGAAATGCTCGGCGCTGAGCGGCGCGTTCGGGTTCAGAGCATAGGCGGTCTTGCCGTCCGAGCCCGGCGCGCGCCCCAAGCCGAGGTCGATCCGCCCCGGCGCGATGGCCTCGAGCACCCGGAACTGCTCGGCCACCTTCAGCGGCGAATAATGCGGCAGCATCACGCCCGCGCTGCCGACGCGGATTCGTTGCGTGCGTGCCGCGATGGCGGCCATGAGAATCTCGGGCGCGGTGCCGACGATGGTTTCGTGGTTGTGATGTTCCGACAGCCAGAACCGGTGATACCCCAAATCCTCGCAGAATCCGGCAAGATCCAGGGTATCGCGGATCGAGGCGTCGTGCCCGCGGCCCGCCGTTGCAACCGATTGATCGAGAACGGAAAGCTTGATCACGTTCAGCCCGGCATGGTTTCGCCGTAGGCGGGAACTTTCGCGGCGAACGCGTCGAGCCATTTCACGAGCGACGGCGCCAGCGGACGCCAATCCACATATTTGCGAAAATCCAAATGGCCGAGGGCGCACGCCAAACCTATGGACCCGACGGTCACATCGAAAGCGGGCGGCGAAGCCTCCAGATGCGTCACGGCGAGTTTGATCTTGTCGCGCTGATAATCGAGCCACGGCTCATACGGCGTTTGCCCCGGCCGGTAACGGTCTTCGTAAATAATCAAGATCCCCGCATCCATCATGCCGTCCGCGAGAGACGCCAGCGTCAGGGCCTTAAACCGCGCCTTCGTGTCCACGGGAATAATCTTACCGCCGCCCGCCAAAGTATCGAGGTATTCGAGGACAACCCGGCTGTCGTAGATCACCGTGCCGTCTTCGAGGATCAGTGCCGGAATTTTCCCCAACGGGTTCTGCCGGCGGATCGAATCCTCCGGATTCGTCGTGACGCAATTCTCAACCGTAATGCCGTCCATCAAATCCAGAATCAGGGCGGCCATTCTCACCTTGCGGGCGAACGGCGATGACGGCGACGAGCGAAGCGTTAAAGGCATTGAATTCTCCCACACATAATTTATCGGTGAAATATTCGGTGTTGGCGATTCCGGCTAACCATGATCTGCTATAGCGGCCGGTTTTTTTGAAAGCGAACCCTCTCTGCGGGCGAGCCGTTACGGGTAATCCATGCCCGCCGGCCGAGCGCTATTTTCGGCTCCACTGGCCGTCCTCGTTGAGGAAATAGGTCCCCGCGGGTGCCTTGCCGTAAATCTGCTTGGCGTAAATTCGGCCGACCTGTTCGGGCGTCGTTCCCTCTTTGGCCGCGCGGGCTTGATAAATCTTAAGTCTCTCGGCGTTGACCTGCGCCACGGTTGTCGCCGCGCTATGGGTATTCGACTTGACCATGACAAATCCGTCGAAGCGTTCGGCAATCGTTCCCGAAGCCCGCAACTCGTCCAGGGATTGGGCTTGAACCGGCGTCGCCGCCAGCAGGACGATCATGACGAACGCCGCCACGAAAAGGAAAAAGGGAAAGAAAAAACGGGCAGCGTCATGCTCCCGCATCGTCATACTGGTCATTTTATCCACCATCAGAAGATATCCGGATTGCTTGTGACGTCTTTCTTGGCCGCCTCTTCCAACTTCACGCGAACCTCGGCATCGAGCTTGATGTTGAGGTTGATCGTGATCGGTTCCTTCGGCGCTTCCACCCGAACCGTGGGTTCGCACGCCGCGAGCGCGACCATGCCGAGAAATACGGAAACGAAACGTATCCTTTGCATAACCGTTGCCCTTTGGCCGAATTTCATGAAAGCGTTCATTCCGCTTTGGGCACTATAGATCGAACCAAGGCGGCAGGCAAATTAAGCGCTTGGGCAATGACCGCAGCGATACGATCCACATTACCCGACATATTTATATTGATCGCGAAAGGTCGTCCGTCAAGGACCGCCGGATTGTGTCCGCGCGTTTTCAGGAGAATCCGGCCCTCGCCTTGAAGTTCCTTATCGACCTCGACCGTCAGAACCTGATACCTGAAGTTTGCGAGCGCGCTCAGCATCAACGCCACGTCCTTGCCGCCTTGCGCCAGAGCCCGGTTTACGGCGGCCGAGCGAATGCGCAACGTGCCGGGGCCCGCCGCGGCGATTTTCCCGCCCGTAATACCGACCGCCGCCGCGACCTGGCGGACCGGAATCACGCCGCCCAACCGGCCTTCACCCGAAACTCCGTCGACGCCGATCAGCGCAAACAACGCCGCGAGATCCACGTTCGCGAGATCGATAACGGCATTGTTCTCTTTTCCCGCGGGATCGAGAACGGTCGGGCGCACATTGAACGTACCGCCGATAAAACCGGCATCGAAATCTTCAACCCGCAATAGGGGGTATGCCGACGCGGCTTCGGATTCGAGCGAGAACCGAAGCGTCAGGTCCGTCAAGTCCGTGCCGGCGGCAACGCGGCGGATGCGAATGACCTGGCCGGGCGGCGTCCTGAGCGGCACGAACCGGTCGACGTTGATCTCCGCGCTCAATCCTTCGATATCGACCCCTGTCGTCTCGTCCGACATCTCCAGACCGTCGATCTTCAAGGAAGCCGTTCCGGCAATACCCTTGTCGTTCCAGGAAACCCTCGCCTCGCCCGCCATCGTCCCGGCCTTTATATTCATCCCGGTCGAATTCGAAAGGAGATGCGTCAGCAACGGTCCGCCCGGTCCGAAACGAACCAAATCAAGGTTTATGTCGGCGTTGCCCGTGCCGTCGATGAGACGATGGCGGCCCTTGGCCTTCGCCGACAGGTGCCGGGCCGCCGAAACGCCGCCGTCGAATGCCAGCACCTCCCGATCCACGGTAAACGCCGAGCGAACGGCGACCTTCGGCAGTACGAAAGAAGCCGTTTTTGCATCCTTGCCGGGTTTCGCTTGTTCGACATCCACAACAAGGGTTCCCGCGACCTTATCCATGCCTTCCCGCTTGGCCTTAAGGCTGCCCGACACGATAAGAACACGGCCCTCGGCGGCAACCGTGAGCCTGGCGTCATGCACCTCGAGCGCGGGCAGAGCGCCCAGTATTTGACCGATTTTTTCTTTCGAAAGCGGCTCCTGCGTGCCGCCGGACGGCATGAGACGCCGCCGTAACGGCCCGTCGACGGTGGCGTCAGCCCGTACGCCGCGCAACACAAGCCGCGTGACCGGCCGTTCCGATAAATTGGCGATATCGAAAACGATTTCAGCGGTCTTCGCCGAAAGCTCCTTGCCGACGCGAATGTCGCTTAACGTCAGCCGGAAGGGCGTCAGTTCGGTAACCGTAAAACGGGCATCGTCGATGTTCGCGGCCGACAGACCGTAACGAACGCCCGCCTCAGCGATCGTCAGGCGCCAATAGGCGGCCGCCGCCGCGAGAAGAATGACAAAAGCCGCCGCCGTGAACAGTTTGCGCTTCATCGCGCCATCGCCTTATACGGACGAAAAATGCCGGCATCCCGATTCCGGATGCGGCGGAACCTTATAACGCATCGAAAAACGCCAGCGCGCGGACTTCGATGCTTTCGCGAAACGGCGCGTCGGGCGGGCTGGCGGGATCGTCGAACGCGGTATGCGCGGTATACCGCGCCGGAGCATTCTTATCGGAATCGAAGACCTTGAAGATCAAGGCCTCATCCGGCGTCATCTTCGGAAAATAGTACCACCGATGTTTCGGATCGTACGCGATGTGATAGGTATACGCGGTACGGTCGGAATAACGGCGGCGGACCGTGATGCAGTTCTCCGCCGACACGGTGCGGGCGTCGCTCACGGCAAGCGGCTCCGATTGCACCGGGCCGCGGGTCGGTCGCCACACCTGAATGATCGCGAAACGTTTTTTGAGCCGCGCCTCGGCTTCGTCGGGCGCCAGCATATCGCGCACCCGCTGGGGCGCGGACTCTTCGGTGTAATCGTTATGAACCCGCTTGACGGGTTCGCGCAGCACTTTTTCCTTGCGGGTCAGGTCATCGGCGCACCGGATCGTGTGATCGAAAATCACCACCTTGTCCGCGCCTGTGTATTCCTCGATCAACCGTTCCGTTTCCGGAAAGTAAACTGAGGCGATTTCATCGGCATCGTAATAGCTCTTAACCGACGAGCCGCCCTCGACGAACGCAAACCCGTGGGTTTCGAGATCGAAACTTTCCTTGATCGGCCGCCCGTCGCGAATGCTCACGACCCGTTCTTCATAGGTGCCGGGGCGGGTGCGAATTTCCTCACGGTCGGTAATATCGTGGATCGGCTCGACGCCGTTATCGACGATATAGTTCAACCGGGCTTCGATCGTGCCGGGTTCCTGTTGCGTTGCGTTGGGCGGACTCATGCGCACTCCTCGGCCGCAAGACCCTAAACGGGGCTCACCGGCGGAAGATCCTCCTCCAATATGGAAATTAACAGGGAATAAGAGACTTCGCCTTCGTCTTCGTCGCGATGCAAAACGCCGATGAATTCGTCCGCAATCCGCACTTCGATCGGCGCATTGGGCTTGGAGGGAGGATCGACGACGATCCGATTATTGGAAAAAGTTCGGCGGAGGTAATCCTGGACACGCGAGATTTCGTTTGGAGACATTCAATTTCATCCGTTTTTCATGAAAAAACCATCATACACGCTCCCCCCGCCCGGTCACAAACCGGAATCCCCCGGAGGTTGCCCGCGGCGCCGACGGCCCCGGGAAAACCGGCGTTTAATGGTCGGACGGCGCCAGGAAGCGCTCGCCGAGGCCGGTATCGTAGGCGATCCCCGCGGCCGTCAGCGTCACGGTCATGGGATCGTCCGCGCGCGCCAGGCCCTTGCGCGCCAATGCCGTCCACACGGCGGGATTCGCGAAACCGCTGGTGTCCCGGGCCGAAACGGTGAATTGCCCGACGTGTACGTGATCGCCGTGGGCGTGCGGCAGACTCAGGAGCGTCACCTCCCCCGAAGCCTCGTCCTTGCGCGCGACGTCCGGATCGTCGGCCAGGATCTGCGCCAACGCCAGGGTGCGCAATTGCAGCTTGTTCAGTTTCAGGGGGTTTTTCTTCGGCGGCATCGTATTTTCCTGTTCCGGTGCGGGGCTCGGCCCCCTCGGAGTCAGCCATATCCGAATGCGAATGACAAGACTGGAAAAACCCGCGTCGATGGGCGACCCTGCCGCAAAGGACTCAAGGGGCTATCCGAAAGCCGACAGGCCGCAAACAGACAGGGAGACAAACTCATGGCACTCAAAATTCGCCGCGTCGTGACCGGGCACGACGAGAACGGCAAGGCGGTGGTGAAATTCGACGACGCCGGCATTCACCGCTCCTCGGGAAGGCCCAACATGGAACGCCAACTGATCTGGACCACCGACGATTTACCCGTGATCTTCGAAGAGGACGGCGAAGACAAAGGCGGCCGCGAGATCGGCACCACAATCACCGGCGGCTCGGTATTCCGGATCGTCGAATACGGTCCCGGCGTGACGCCGCGCAATCATCGCACCGACAGCATCGACTATGCCGTCGTCCTGTCCGGCGTGATCGATATGGAGATGGACAATACCGTCGTTCACCTCAAGGCCGGTGACGTTTTGGTGCAACGTGGCACCATCCACAACTGGGTGAACAACGGCACGGAACCCTGCGTGATCACCTTCGTTCTGATCGGCTCGAGCGGCAATCGGGCGGTCGGCTGACGGGTTCTTTAAAGATCGAATACCAGTTCGTCGCCCTTGACTTTAAATGAGGTTCCGAACAGCTCGCACAGGCGGTGAAGGCGTTCGATTTCCTTCTTTTCCTGCTTGGTGGAGCGGAAGATCGTCTGCTTGCCGTTGCGCCGGCGCACCAAACGAAGCGCGAGTTTCTTGATCTTGGTTTTCTCAAAACCGAGACAAGCGATGATGCCGAGTTCGTTCGGCTGCAGCCTGGACCCGTGGCCGATATAGAAGAAGAAGCTGCCCATGCCGTACAGGATAGGTTTCTTCTTGTAGAGTTCGAGCGGTAACGGGTAATGCGGTCCGGTACCCATGACGATGTCGGCGCCGGCGTCGATCGAGGCATGCGCCAGTTCCGTTTGATAGCTCAGAATTTTCTCGCCGAGCCCCCAGTGGTACGAGGCGATCACCACGTCGCACTGTTTCTTGACCTTCTTGATCTGCTTGACGATACGCTCAAGGGAATTCCGGTCCATCCAAGTGATGACCTCGGGCGGCACGCCGGGGCGGTTGGCGGAGCGGTGATCGCCGTCCGACAGCGGACGATACGAAGTATGCGCCTTGATGGTGGCGACGCCCGCCGAATTCAGCAGAGCCTTGTGTTCGACCGGCCAATAGACGGCTGTGCGTTGAAACAGGCCGAAGCGCACGCCGTTGCGCTCGACGATCGCCGGTTCCTCGGCCTGCTTGATGTTCATGCCGGCGCCGCTGTGGGAAATGCCGAGCTTATCCAGTTCACGCAAGGACGATTTGATCGGCTCGTGACCGTAATTGACGTTGTTGGCGTTGCCGACGGCGGACACACCGAGTTCGGCCAGCGCCGGCGCCATGTCGGTGCGCGCCTCGAGGCCCTCGCGCTGCAACCGTTCGCCGGTTTCGTACCGGACGTCGATCTGACGCCCGACGTCCTTGGGCGGATCGTAGAAGCAGCATTCCAGATTGGCGAACACCGCATCCGCTTTCCCGACGAAGCTCGAGACGCGGGCGAACGGCTTCTCGCTCGGCTCGATACCCATCAAGTTGATGTCGCCGAGCAAAATGACCTTGTTGTTTTTCATATCCGATCCTCTCTTCCGCTGGCTCTCGGCGTCGTCCGGCCCATAAAAAGCGGCTGCCCGCGTCGCCACGGGCAGCTGCCTTTTCTGTCGGTTCCGTTTAACGCGAAGCCGATATCAGCTTTTGACGTCGAAACGCTTGTTAAGCCACTCCTTCAGCCATTTCGTGGCTTCCGGGTCCATGTCCGAAGCTTCCTTCAAAACGGCACGGGCATTCTTGCCGATGGATTGCGGGTACGGCCCCATGACGCTCAGCCCCTTGGGTCCGGTAAACTGCGGATCGGCAATGATTTTCTTCACCGCCGCATCGTACATGGCGACGATATCCTTCGGCGTCTTTTCCGGCAGCAACATCATCTTCGCGGCCATCACGCGCCCGGCGATCAGCGCTTTCATGACCCGCGCTTCCACGCCCGTCAGGGGCTTGCCGTGAACTTTCTCGTAAACTTCGAAGAAGGTCGGCAGATCGGACAGCATCGGATCGCGGACGATCTTACCGTCATCGTTCAAGTATCCCAACGTGTAAAGCGGTACGGCCTTGCCTTCCTTGATCAACGGCTGGACGCGCTTGACGTACGACGGCATCGAATCGAAATTGATGTTCGATTCGCTGCGTTGGAACGCCTGACGGCGCTTCCCGCTGCTCAAGCCGAAGATGTATTTCATCTTGGCGCCGAGCAATTCATAGGAAAGAATCAGCGACATACCGCCGGCGGTCGGCGACCGGCCGCCGAAGGTCAGGTTCATGCCCTTGATTTTCTTGATGTTGTCGGCGGAAAGGCCGGTCTTCTTATCGGCGTAAACGATCACGCCCAAGGGCGAGCTCAGAACCGGGATCAATTTCTTGAGATCGTATTTCACCGCTTTGTTGCCGAGCGTATACTTGATCAGCGTGCTGGCGCCGGTATTGGAAACCATCGTTCCGTCGGGCTTGGCCTTGCGGACGAAATAGTTAAGGCCCTTCACCGAACCGCCGCCGCCGATGTTGCGCACGATCATGGTCGGATTACCGGGCAGATGTTTCTGTAAAAGAGACTCGAGAAACCGCACGTAAACGGTGGATCCGCCGCCTTCCTTAAACGGAATAATGAGCGTGACCTTCTTGTCCTTCAGGGTGGGGGCCGCCTGCGCCGGTCCTTGTACCGTCAGGACACCGGCCATAAGAATGACCGCCGCACTCAATGTTCTGAAAATTTTCGAAATCATCGTGTTCCTCCTCATATTTTTTTGGTAACAATGGCAACCCTTTACAAGCGGGCGCCTTGAACGCATCCGTTATCGACGATAGCGGGATACGGTGTAGTGTTAGGGTGAAAAATACATAAGACTGGGCTAATGTTAATTAACGACCGCCTTGATATCAATCCTTCATTATTTTACACCAGGGTGCGTTAACGTTATCGGGGGAGGCTCCCATCGAGATCATTTTATCGGCGCTCGCGGACCTGTTGAGTCCGGAGCATTTGTTGTTCCTGATCGTCGGTGTCGCCGTCGGGCTCGCCGTCGGCATTCTGCCCGGGCTGGGTGGAATCGCGGGCCTTTCGCTCGTCCTGCCGTTTCTTTTCGGCATCGAGCCGGGCCCGGCGCTCGCCATGATGATCGGCCTGACTTCCGTGACCGCGACCTCGGATACGTTTCCGTCGGTGCTCATGGGAATCCCCGGCACGTCCGCGTCGCAGGCAACGGTTCTGGACGGATTCCCGTTGTCGCAAAAGGGCGAAGCGGCCCGGGCGTTGAGCGCGGCCTTTACCGCGTCCCTGTTCGGCGGCCTGTTCGGGGCCCTGGTTCTGACCGGCGCGATCTTCGTCGCCAAGCCGATCATCCTGGCGATCGGGTTCGGCGAGCAACTCATGCTGGTCGTGCTCGGCATCACCATGGTCGGTATGCTGACGGGGGAAAGCCCGGCCAAGGGCTTTGCTTCCTGCTGCTTCGGCCTGCTGCTCGGCGCCATCGGCGAAGCGTTCACCACGGGGCAGATGCGCCTCGGCATGGGCAGCATCTACCTGACCGACGGCCTGCCGCTGGTGCTGGTCGGACTCGGCATGTTCGCCGTGCCGGAGATCGTCGATCTGATCCGGCGCAACCGTACGATTTCGGAAAGCGGCAAGCTCGGCGTCGGCTGGCTGGACGGCTTCAAGGACGCGATCCGGCATAAATGGATCATCCTGCGCTGCTCAGGGATAGGCTGCCTGGTCGGCGCCCTGCCCGGTCTCGGCGGCTCGGTGGTGGATTGGATCGCCTACGGCCATATCGTGCAGACCAGTTCCGATAAATCCCAATTCGGCAAGGGCGATATCCGCGGCGTCATCGCGCCCGAATCGGCGAACAACGCCAAGGAAGGCGGCGCGCTGATCCCGACGCTGCTGTTCGGCATTCCCGGTTCGGGCAGCATGGCGCTGCTGCTCGGCGGCCTGATCGTGATCGGCGTCGAACCGGGCCCCAACTTCGTGCGCAACAGTCCCGATCTGGCATTCGTGATCATCTGGTCGATTGGGCTGGCGAACGTTTTCGGCGCCGGCGCCTGCCTGATCCTGGCCCAGCCCATCGCCAAACTGACAACCATCCGGTACTCGCTGATCGCGCCGTTTATGTTCTGCATCATCTTCTTCGCGGCCTTTCAGGCCTCGAATGACTGGGGCGACATCATCGGGCTTATGATCGTCGGCACGCTCGGCATCTACATGAAACGCTTCGGCTGGTCACGCCCCGCGCTTCTGATCGGCTTCGTGCTGTCGGACCGGCTTGAATTGTTGATCTACCAAACCCATCAGGCCTACGGAATCGGCTTCCTGACCCGGCCGATCGCGCTGTTCCTGTTCGTGCTGGTTTTAATTTCCGCGTTCATCGCGTTCAGAAGCAAGCACCACGGACCCGCGCCGGAAACCGAGCCCAAGCACGCCCCCGGCAACGCCCTGCCGCAGGTCGCGTTTCTGGCCGCCGTCGCGCTGATCCCGATTTTCGCGATTTACGATTCCCTCGAGCGGGTGTTCAGCATGTCGCTGTATCCGATCACGATCGGGCTCATCACGTTTATTCCGCTGACGTTTATCGCCTACCGGCTGTTTTTCGCGCGCGATGCGCATGTAGTTCTTTACGACGCCGAAAAATCTATCGAGCCGGATGCGCCGAAAAATCTCAGCGCGGTACACTATATTTTGTGGCTGGTCGGCCTGGTCGCGGGCGCGGCCCTGATCGGCTTCGTGTTCGCCGTCGCCGTGTTCCTGTTCGTTTTTCTCATGATCAAGGCCCGAACAACCGTCCTCGCCGCCGCGTTCGGCGCCTTGGTGTTCGTCGGCCTGCTGGCGCTGCTCGGCCACTTCCTGGTGCTCGAATACCCGATGGGCCTGTTGCAGGATTACGTGCCGATGCCGTGGCCGTTCATATCGGCGTAAAACCGTTCAACGATACGCCGCGCCGCCGAAATCGAGATCCTTGTCGCGCCAAATGCTGTGCACGTGCAAGGCCCCGTCGTGCGCATCGTGTTCGATCATCAGACGCCTGCCCTGAATACGATAGAAAAACGCCTCGCCTTGTTTTTCCGCGCCGCGCCAATGGAAATAAAGCGTTCCGGCTTCCCCGCTCACGACCTCGCTGCGGTAGCGTGCGGCGAAATCCTCCTTCGCGAGCGACACGTATGCATCGATCAGCGCCGACAACTTTTCGCGCTGCGGCGCCGTCATCGCCGAGGCGGGCAGACCGTCCGGCGCGCCGGCATCGAACGTGCGCGTGCCCGAAGAGGTTTTAAAACCGCCGAACAAGCCGCCGCCGCTGCGCGCGCGTTCGCGTTGTTCCGGCGTCAGGCTGTCATAAAGCGCCCACGCCCGGCTTTCCTTCGCCGCGATGGGGCGAAGCCCCTTGTGCGGGCCCGAGGGCACCGTCTCCGGGTTGGAGCCGAAAAACGACGGCGTCGCCGACAGAACCTTATCGCCGTTCAAGGTGAAATTCGCCGACAGGTGATGGCCCTCGAAACGCAAGCCCCAAATTTTCCCGTTCGACGGTTCGCCGAATACGGTCAACCAATATCTGCCGGGATCGCGGAAACCCGGATTGCCTTCGATCTCGCCCAACGCCTTCTCGACAATCACGATTGCCTCGGCAGCTTGCGCGCCCGCCGGGCTCATCACCGAGCGCAACACGTCCCGCAAGGCGTCCCGTTGCGTGTCATTCAACTCGCCGAGGCTCACGCCCGGACGCGTGCCCGGCACCCAATCGAAACCGAAGCGGGAATCGCTTACGAACGACAGTTGCACGTGAGTCCGCAGTTTATCCGGCAGCGTTTGAACGAAGGCTTGGGTGGCGGCGACCGGTTGAGCCGTTGAGGCCGCGGACGACGCCGGCAGCGCGGCCGCCAGAGCCGCACAGAAAGCGGCTAAAAACAGCAGGTTGCAGGGCTGGAGCGAATAGCGAGCGATCATGGCGATACTTTGCGTCGGTTGACGGTGCGGAGTATACTTAAGCACGCGGCAACCCCATAAAAACACTCAATTAAAACAAAAAATGCCGGCACGGAGGTTTAAGGAGGCTTGCCATGAAAATCGTTCAAGGCGACCGGGTCGAAGGCGGCCGGGGCTCCGAGCACCGGGGCGGGCGCGACATCTACTCCATGATCGCCGGCACCGGCACGCTCGAGAGCGAGCCTTACCGCACCCAGACGACGCTGTTTCTCGACAGGGGCGAGCAGGCGACGTTCATGACCCGGGAGAAAAACCGGCTTCTGCACTTTCATCTTCATCTGCCGAATCTCAATCTTCTCAATCGGCGGCTCATGCCCGATCGGGCATCACGTGCGGCGGAATAAAACCGGACCGGCCACCGTCATCAATCGTAACAAGAGAGTCCGCCGGGGTTGAAACCGGGCGCGGCTTGGGACAGTATTCCGTATGATGGAACATTCCGGCAGCAACCGCCGAAACGCCATGACCGAGACTCGTGTCGCTGACCCCGCAAAAAAACGGGGCCGCCCCAGACCTTCCCCGGCCGCCCGCAAAGGCGGCGCCTATGCCGTCGAGGCCGTCAACCGCGCAACCGACATCCTGTTCGTGTTTTCCCACGCCGAGCCCGAACTTTCCCTGGCCGAGATCGTCGCCCGCACGGGCCTGCCGAAAACGACGACATTTCGGATTCTTTCGACGCTGCGCGAGCGTGGGCTCTGCATGCATGATCCCGTCACCGGGAGTTACAGCCTCGGATTCGAATTGTTGCACTTGGCCGATATCCGCCGGCGCCAGGCGAATCTGCGCAATCTCGCCATGCCCGTGATGCGCGCGATCCGCGATCGGGTGAAGGAAACGGTAGTATTCTCAATCCGTACCGGGAATTTCCGGGTTCACATCGATTTCGCGGAAGGCCTGCACCCGATGCGGCGTATGGTCGAGCTCGGCCGTCAGGTGCCGCTATACGTCGGCGCCGCCAGCAAAGTTCTGTTCGCGGGGCTCGGCGATTCCGAAATCGAGGCTTATCTGAAGCGGACGCCGCTCGAGAAGCACGGCGAACAAACCATTACCGATCCCAAAGCGCTGCTCCGCGAAATTGCCTCGATCCGCAAAAAGGGATATGCCGAGAGCAAAAGCGAGCTGTTCAGCGGCGGCGCTTCGATTGCCGCGCCGGTCAAGGGCTATTCCGGCGATACCGTCGCCGTGATCGACATCATCACGCCCGAAAGCC
>JBBDTH010000129.1:0-23601 GCA_040904505.1 Rhodospirillales bacterium
GGCGCCGTGGCCGTCGGCGCCGTCATCTTCACGTCGCTCTATGCCGGCACGTCGTTTCTGCGCATGGCGACGGTCGGCCTGTCGGCGCAGGCGCGCGGCACCGGCGACGGCAGCGAATTCCGCGCCGTGCTCGCCCGCGCCGCCTTGTTCGGCGCCGCCATCGGCCTGCTGATCATCGCGTTGCAGGTGCCGTTGCGCACGCTCGCGTTCTTCCTGGTCGGCGCCAGCGCCGAGGTCGAGCCGCTCGCGCGCCTCTATTACGATATCCGCGTCTGGGCCGCGCCCGCCGCCCTGATCAACATCGCCATGATCGGCTGGCTGATCGGCGCGCAGAATACCCGCGCCAGTATGGCGATGTACCTGCTGATGAACGGCCTCAACGCGGCGCTCGATTTTTGGTTCGTGCTCGGCCTCGATCTCGGCGTCGGCGGCGTCGCCTGGGCGACCTTGATCGCGCAATACGCGACCCTGCTGCTCGGCGTCGTGCTGTGCCTGAGGACGCTCAAGACCATCGAGGGCGGCTGGCAGCGCGAGCGCCTATTGGACAAAACCGCGTTCGCGCACCTGGCCAGCATCAACCGCGACATTTTCCTGCGTTCCGTGTTCCTGCACGGCGCGATGTTCACGTTCACCGCCTTGGGCGCACGCCTCGGCGACGTGGTTTTGGCGGCGAACGCCATCCTGATGGTGTTTCAGCACGTAATGTCGGCGGGAATCGACGGCTTTTCCCACACGTCGAGCGCGCTGGTCGGCGAGGCCGTCGGCGCGAAAAGCCGCGAGCGCTTCCGGGCGGTCGTGCGCACCACGAATATCTGGGCGTTTTGTTTCGCCGCCGGGTTCAGCGTTCTGTTCGCCCTGACCGGGCCGTTCTTTATCGATATCATCACCAGCATCCCGGAAATCCGCCAGGCGACGCGCGCGTATCTCCCGTGGATGGTGGCGACGCCGCTGCTGTCGGTCGCGAGCTATCAGCTCGACGGGTTCTTCATCGGCGCGACCCGCTCGGCCGACATGCGCAACGCCATGATGAAAGCGGTGATCGTGTATATCCTCGCACTCGCCGTCTGCGTGCCGTTCCTCGGCAACCACGGGCTATGGCTGGCGTTCGCCGTGCTGATGGTGGCGCGCGGCATCACGCTGTATCTGAAGTTTCCGAAAATCGAACGGCAGATCGGGGGATAAACCCGCTTAACGCTGCGACGCCTTCACCGGTATCGGTTGCCGGGTCAATTCCAGGCACAGGTTTTCGAGCAGGATCTGGCGGGCGCGTTCCACGATATCGTTGGCGGACGGATTGCCGACGAACATGGCGCCGGCCCTTTCCCGTAAATCCGCGACCGTCGGCATCGCCGGCAGATGCACGCCGGCAAGCATTTCTTCCAGGTCGTGGCGGACGGTTTCGACCTTTTCGTCGAACTGATGGCGCCACGCCTCGACCCGCGCCGCCCAATCGTCCTGCAGGGTATCGAGCGAGGCGCGCAGTTCGGCAACGATGGGGTCGATCTTGAAGCTCGCGGCCAGTTCGCCCGCGGCCTTCTCCACCACGATGCGGCCGAGCCTTTGTTCGTTGCGCACGACCGGTGCGGGCGGGCGGCGTAGCTCCCGGACCACGCCGACGGCGGCCAGCGCCTTCAGAACGTAATAGCTGATGTCGATCTCATACCAGCGAAAGCCCTGGCAGGCCGCGCTTTGGAAATGATGATGGTTGTTGTGCCAGCCCTCGCCGAGGGTGAGGATCGCGAGCCACCAGTTGTTGCGCGACTCGTCGCCGGTCAGGTAGCGTTTGCGCCCGATCACGTGCGCCAGGGAATTGATCGCGAAGGTGCCGTGCCACAAGGCGACCGTCGACCAGAAGAAGCCGACGACGAGACCCGACCAGCCGGCCGCCGCCAACACGCCGACCGCCAGCAGGATCGCCGGCAGGAACGGATGGCGATCCAGCCACACCAGTTCCGGATACTTCGCGAAATCGGGAATCAGCGTCATATCGGTGCGCTCGTAGCGCTTGGTGAAGATCCAGCCCAAATGCGCGAACCAAAAGCCGCGCTTCACGGGCGAATGGACGTCTTCGTCGGTATCCGAAAAACGGTGGTGATGGCGGTGGTTGCCCGCCCACCAGAGCACGCCGCTCTGCGCCGAGGTTTGCCCCAGGAACGCCAAAATAAAGCCGAACACCCGGCCGGTCTTATAGCCGCGATGCGCGAAATAGCGGTGAAAACCCGCGGTGATGCCGAACATCCGCACGACGTAAAGCGCGACGGCAATCAGGAGATCGGCCGCGTGAACGCCGGTCCAGATCGCGGCGAAACACACGAGATGAGCGAGCACGAACGGAATGGCGTTGCCGTAAACGTATTCGTCGCCGGGCCTTTTGGTGCGGGCGGGCAAGTTTTTAAGAGGCGGCATAAGCGTAACGGAATCCGTCTTCCTGTAATGAAAAAAATCGGGAAACCGCGACGGGAGATTAAATCTTCCACCCGGCCGCGTTGCCGCCGTGAAAGCCCTCCCCCGATCATGTTACCCCTCCAGCGCGGAGGCTAACAGGAAACCGGGCCGACTGTCACTATACTGGAAATGGGCGGCGGGCAGCCGAAATACAAGAAAAATTCCGGATAAACCCGGGCCCGGCGCTAGATCGGATCATGATGTATCCGAAACGCCCCTTGGTTCCGATAAATTATGTGAATCTGCTCTAATTCAGCCGGTACGCGTTCACCATGTCCCAGTCGAGCCGGGTATCGAAACCGGGGCCTCGCGGCACCTCGATCCGGCTCACGATGATGCCGTTCCAGCCGGGGCACGGACTCGTCTTCAAAAAACGCCCCGTTTTTTTAAGAGTCAAGAAAAGCATAAACACCGTTCTTTATTTTGAAAAAATTATCATGGTTTGCCCTACTGTCGTTGCGGCACGTTCTAAGCCTTTAAAAAAGCCTCTCGAAACGAAGATATCCTCTTGGAACGGCAAGGCCCACTCATAAAAAAAGCGAATCTGTATTTTCTGTTAAAGCGTAAGTCCTTACAATTATCGTCGTCAGGGTTCCGCCAATAAAATCAAAAACGGGGGTAGCCAAATAATCAAACTAAATACATCTCAACAGGAGGAGGCTAAAAATGAAAGTTGGCAAAAAACAATCGAGTCTTTTAGGGGCCATTGCCTTTGGGACCGTCATCGCCTTAACGCCGACAAGCGGTTCGGCCATCTATTTTTCCGGCAAGAAAATCGAAATCACCATCCCGACCAAAGAAGGCGGGGGGTCGGACCGTTTCGGCCGAATTTTCCAACCATTCCTCGAGAAACACCTGCCCGGCCATCCGACGGTTTTGGTCATCAACAGACCCGGCGGCTCGGGCATTAAAGGGGGCAACTGGTTCCAACACAAAGCGCCCCGCGACGGCACTGCCCTTTTCGTGACCGGCAGTTCTCCGTTGAACAGCTTTCTCTTCGCCGGCAAAAAAGTGCAATATCAGTTGCGCACATGGAAACCGATCATTCTGTCGTCGTTCGGTACGTGCTTTTACGCGCATAAAAGACTCGGCCTGTCGGGCAAGCCGGAAGACGTCGTCGCAGATATTAAGAAGCTCCGCGCTGCCGACCGGCTGCTGATGGGCGCGAAGAACTCTACCTCTTCGGAAATCCGGTCCTTTTTGCTCTACGACATCATGGGCATGGATCAAGCCAGACCCGTTTTCGGGCTGTCTTCGGGCAATCGCCGCAAGGCCACCCTGCGCGGGGAATTAGAACTCGGCATGGATTCCACACTGAGCTGCCAAACGAAAATCAAAAAGTACGTCGACAAAGGCACGATCCAGATTTATATGACCATGGGCCTTATTGACGACAACGGCAAAATCGTGCGCGATCCGGCCATGCCCGACGTGCCCCATGCCAAAGAGGTGTATGAAAAGGTCTACGGCAAGGAACCCTCGGGACAAGCCTGGAAGGCTTATATGCACTTCCTGAACCTGAACGTCATGGCGCAAAAGGGGCTCTGGTTGCCGGACGGCACGCCGGACGACGTCTATGAATTCTATGTCTCGACGTTCAAGAAAATCTTCGCGGACAAGGAGTTCCAGAAGATCACCAAGAAATCGTTCGGCAAATACCCCCATGCCTTCGGAGAGAAAGCGAAGAAGATCGCCATCGACGCGCTCGATTTCGCACCCGAGACCAAAGAGTGGATGAAGAACTGGATCAAGAAAAAGATGGTCAGTTCATCATAACGCCTAGGCAAAAAGAAACAGCGGCACCCGATATTACGGTGCCGCTGTTTTTCAATCGGCCCGTTTCTGACAAAACAAACCAAACGAACAAAAGGCATGATCATGAGATTTAAAGACAAGAACGCCATCGTCGTCGGCGGCGGCCGTAATGCGGGGCGCGCGATTTGCCGAAAGCTCGCCCAGGAGGGCGCCAACGTGGCCATCGTCGTAAAAGGCAACATGGAAAACGCCGAGGGTACCGCGAAGCTCGTGCGTGAAGCCGGCGGCAAGGCAGTGCCGATTGCCGCGGACGCCACTGATCGCGAAGACGTTTTCCGCGCCGTCAAAGAAGCAACGGATGCGCTGGGCCCGATCGACGTGCTGTCCTACTGCATCGGCTATCGCCCGGAAAGCCCGTTCCTGGACTTGCCGCCGGAGACCTGGCGGCAAGTTTTCGCCACCAACGTGGACGGCGCCTTTTACTTCGCTCAGGCCGTTCTGCCGCAGATGGTGGAACGCAAACGCGGTTCCATCGTGTTCACGACGGGGCTCTCGGCCCACCAGGGCCGGGGAATCAATAAGACCCATGTCGGCGCGTCGAAAGGTGCGTTGCGGGCGCTGGTCCACGGGCTCGCGGCCGAGTTCGGCCCTCATGGCATTCGCATCAACGCCATGGCACCGACGAATATTTCGGTCCTTCGGGACCGGAATCTGTATCCCGACAATCGCTTTCCGAGCGACACCGAGGACGACTCCTGGATGAACCGAATTCCCCTGAGGCGCCGCGGCACGCCGGAAGAGGTCGCCAACGCGGTCGTCTTTCTGGCCTCCGACGAAGCCGGTTTCATTACCGGCGAATCGCTTCAGGTCAACGGCGGTATGTATATGTCCTAAAAACAAACAATTTTGAGGGAGGGAGCGCGCAACATGGTCAAATACGCATACGATTTTCTGGAACTTAACGAAGGGATTCCCAAGCCGCGTAAAACCGGACTCACGTTCGTTCGCGATCCCGGCATGGGTGTCAACGAACAGCGGATGTACCTGGAGAGCGCCGCGGCTTTCCTCGACTACGCCAAGTTCCGTAATGTGACGCCCCGGCTGTTCCCCGAGGAACTCATCAAGCAAAAAATCAAGCTCTACAATGAGTTCGACGTCAAGGTGATGTCCGGCGGCATGTTTTTCCAGTTTTCCTGGCTGTAGCACAAGCTCGAGGAATATTTCAGCTACATCGCCGAGGTGGGCTACTCGGCAGCGGAAGTGAGCTTCGGACTGACGGATATTCCGCGCGACGATGTTTTGAATTCGATCCGGCGGCTCAATGAACTCAACATCAAGTCGATCTTCGAATGGGGACGCAAATACCCGACCCGCGACATCAATATCGATGACGAATGGGACGAACTCAGCGATGTCCTCGAGGTCGGCGTCGGTTTCGTGGTATTCGAGGAAGGTGAGCTCGAATGGGCGATTGGGCGGAAGGCCGGCGAAAGAAGCGACGATCCGCTGGTGGAACTGGTCCATCGAGTCGGCAAGGAAAAGGTCGTGTTC
This sequence comes from Rhodospirillales bacterium, assembly GCA_040904505.1. Taxonomy (GTDB): domain Bacteria; phylum Pseudomonadota; class Alphaproteobacteria; order Rhodospirillales; family CALINB01; genus CALINB01. The sequence goes on from JBBDTH010000129.1 coordinate 5,752, forward strand.
GAGGTCAACAAGGACCCGCACATCGAATGGGTGCTCTCGACGTTCGGCCCGGATGCCAACCTCGGCCCCAACCTGCTCCACGATCAGGTTCTCTGGATCGAACCCATGCGCCGGGGTCTTGGCCGGGCCGTGCATTACAGCGCGCTCGACAAGTGGACGGTCCGCGGCAACAGTTCCGACGACCGGCGGCGGCGTAAGGAACCGGCCGGCACGTAAATAAACGCGCCATCGGAATCCGGAGGGTCAGTTCAGGCGGTATTTCTCTACCATATCCCAGTCGAGCCGGATATCAAAACCGGGGCCTTGCGGCACCTCAATCCAGCCGTCCTTCACGACGGGTTTGTTCACGATCATACGATCCCAGATCGGATCGCGCTCGGGATCGGGAAAACAATCCAGATAGAGCCCGTGCGGCACGGCCGAAAGCGCGTGCACGGCCAGGTGGGTTTCCTCGTGATGGAGCATCTTCACGCCATTGGTCCCGCACAGCGTCGCCGCGCGTAGCCATTCGGTCGGCCCGCCGCCGTGCGACATGTCGAAGTTCACGATATCGACCGCGCCTGCGTCCAGCAACCGGCGCACACCCCAACTGCTGATCTCGCTTTGACCCGCGTTGATCGGGATCGAAATGCGTTTGCGCAGTTCCGCCATCGAGCGCACGTCGTCCTGCCAGTGGCACGGCTCCTCGAACCAAGTAATATTGAGCGGCTCGACCAGCTCGGCGAATCGCGCCGCGTCGTCGACGCTCCAGCCCTGGTTGGCGTCGCAGCCGATGATGAACACCGGCCCGGCGCCGGCGCGCGCCGACGCCACGCGCTCGTAATCCTCTTGCGGTGTGAGCCCGCCGACCTTGAATTTCACGCCCGCCGTGCCGGCGCGCAACAGCCATTTCATCTCGTCGCCGTAACTGTCGACGGTGCGGCCTTCCTGGTAATACCCGCCGGTCGCCGTGATCGGGATGCGCTGGCGGAACCCGCCCATCAGTTTGTTCACGCTGACGCCGAGCGCCTTGCCCTTGATGTCCCACACGGCGGTATCGACGCAGGCGATCGCCTCCATCAAGAGTTTGCGCTCGCCCTGCGGCTTGGTGATTTGAAACGCCTTGGCCCAGACGGCTTCGTGCTCGAGCGCGTCCATGCCCACGATCAACGGCGCGATTTGCTCGTGAATGATCCGCACGACCTCCGGGCCGGACTTGCGGTTGTCGCCGTTGAAGACCTCGCTGACCAGCCCGCCGTCGGTATGGATGCGCGTGACGATGGTATTGCGCGTGGGGACCGTATACGTCGAGCCCGCGAACGGCTTCGGCAACGGCACTTCAATCGCGATGGCCTCGACTTTTTCGATTTTCGTGATCATGCGTATCCCTCCCTGATCCGCACACAGTAGCATTCAACACGGCACGCGCAAAGCCGATCACGCGCGCAACGGCGCGCCCATACGTTAAAACGATTTAAACAGGAAAGACGAACCACAGAGGCGCAGAGGCATAGAGATTTTTCTCTGTGCCTTAATGTCTCCATGGTAAAAAATTAAATCAGATTAGGCCACCCCCTGGCGACGGCAGGTCCGCCCCGGTGTCGGGGCGAATCCGCCGCCTCGGGAAAAGAGCGTTGGCTTATTTCCACACCGGGTCGCCGAGGTTGATTTGATCCTCGTCCGTGAAATAACCGGTCGCACCACCGAGGGCACCGCCGAGGGCCGCGCCGGTGCCGGGCGACCCCATCAGTGCGCCGCCGACCGCGCCCGCGCCCGCGCCGATACCGGCGCCGCTCAGGCTGCGATCCGTGCGAGTCTGCCCGCAACTGGCGACTGCGACGACAGCCAGCACGAGGACGATGCATTTCAGAATCATGTTTGATTGTTTCATCTTATCCTCCATTGAAATCTCGGACCGAGTAGCTATACGAACTACGCAATCCACGTGTTATCGACTTACTGGCTCTCGGCCGGCCTGTCGGCAGTCCGAAGCTCGCGGGCCGGAACGACGATCGTTTGTTCTTCGTTTCCCGACGCTTCGACGTATTGCTCCAACGGTCCGTCATCGACGTCGAGCACGGCATAGAGTTCGCCTCCAACCAGCACGAAATCGTCGATTTCGCCGATTTTTTGGCCCGCGTTACTGTAAACGTCGCTGCCGATGATACTTCCTATGCTTGGGCTGTCGACATTACCCTGCAACATTTGCACGTCAGGCTGGTCGATCATGAGAACTCCTTCGCTCTCTCCCGCGGCTAAAGCCTGGCCGCTGACACTTAGAAGCAAGGCGAACGCACTACACGCGGCAATAATCGATTTTTGCATGTCTGTTCTCCTTTCGTATTATTGGTTCGCCGCGACATTAAAGCCACAGCATCTCGTTTACTTTAAAAAGATAACGGAGCCAGGCATTAACATAAGTGTAGTGAAAAAATTGCCCTTGAAATTTTCGTCATGGATGATTGCGCAGGAAAGCCGCTTCAAGCCTGCGTCTCGGATTGTGTTTGTGTTTAGATTGATCGGTTGCACCGAAGCTTCTCCGCATCGATCACATTTTGTTGAGGTCGAACGCTCCTGAACAAAAGGCAACTCTGATCGCGCGCATACTAGGATCCGGATGTTAAAACGATTTAGACAGGAAAGACGAACCACAGAGGCACAGAGATATACTGAAAACTTTTAAGTCTCTTCTCTGTGCCTTTGCGCCTCTGTGGTTCTTACTCTTATCCCGTCATCGCCCGGCTCCGCCCGGCCGGGGGTTTAAGGGGGACACCCCCTTTACCCCCGAGGCGAGGCGATCCAGTTCTTTCGTGTTGCTGGATGCCCCGGACGGAGCCTGTCCTCCGGCTGGCCTTTGGCCAGTCCGGTGGGCCGGGGCATGACGAGAGTGGGAAGGCTCTATGCTTAAAACAGCCCGACGATTTCGCCGTTCGCATCGACGCCGATGGCTTCCGCCGACGGCACCCGGGGCAGGCCGGGCATGGTCATGATATCGCCGCACACCACGACCACGAATTCGGCGCCGCCCGAGAGCCGCACCTCGCGCACCGGAATCGTATGCCCGCTCGGCGCGCCCTTGAGGCCCGGGTCGGTCGAAAAGCTGTATTGGGTTTTCGCGATGCAGACCGGATAGTTGCCGTAGCCGAGGTCTTCCAGTTCCTTGAAACGCGCGGCGATGGGCCCCGGCACGCTGATATCGTCGGCGCGGTAGATCTTTTGCGCCACGGTGCGGACCTTATCCACCAGCGTCATGTCGTCGGGATACAGGAATTTGAAGTCGGCCTTTTCGGTGTCGATGGTTTCGACCACCGCGTGCGCCAACTCTTCCGTGCCGCCGCTGCCCGCCGCCCAGTGATCGGCCTCGACGGCCTTGACGCCGAGATCGGCGCATATTTTCTGCACCAGCTTCACTTCGGCCTCGGTGTCGGCGCTGAACTTGTTGATCGCCACCACCACCGGCAGGCCGTAACTTTTCAGATTCTCGATGTGGCGGCTGATGTTTTCCTTGCCGCCGGTTTCGATGGCCTTGAGATTTTCCTTCTTGAGGTCGTCCTTGGCGACGCCGCCGTGCATCTTGAGCGCGCGGATGGTCGCCACCAGCACCACGCAATCGGGGCTCAAGCCCGACTTGCGGCACTTGATGTCGAGGAATTTCTCGGCGCCGAGGTCTGCCCCGAAGCCCGCTTCGGTCACCACGTAATCGCACAATTTAAGCGCGGTCTTGGTCGCGAGCACCGTGTTGCAACCGTGCGCGATGTTGGCGAACGGCCCGCCGTGCACGAACGCCGGATTGTTCTCCAGCGTCTGCACCAAGTTGGGCGACAGCGCGTCTTTCAGGAGCGCGGTCATGGCCCCGCTCGCCTTGATTTCGCTCGCCTTCACCGGCTTGCGCTCGCGCGTGAAGCCGACCACGATGTTACCCAAGCGGCGTTGCAGGTCGGCAAGATCGGTCGCCAGGCAGAAGATCGCCATCACTTCGGAGGCGACCGTAATGTCGAAATTGTCCTCACGCGGAAAACCGTTCGCGATGCCGCCGAGCGAGTTCACGATGTTGCGCAGCGCGCGGTCGTTCATGTCGACAACCCGGCGCCAGGTCACGCGGCGCGCGTCCAACTGAGTCGCGTTGCCCCAATAGATGTGATTATCGACCATCGCGGCAAGCAGGTTGTTGGCCGCGCCGATCGCGTGCATGTCGCCGGTGAAGTGCAGGTTGATGTCCGTCATCGGCACCACTTGCGCGTAGCCGCCGCCGGCAGCACCCCCCTTCATGCCGAAGCACGGGCCCAAGGAGGGTTCGCGCAAACAGATCATCGCCTTCTTGCCGATCTTGTTGAGCCCGTCGCCGAGCCCGACCGTCGTCGTCGTTTTGCCCTCGCCCGCCGGCGTCGGCGAGATCGCGGTGACGAGAATGAGCTTGCCGTTCTTGTTGCCCTTCACCGAGTCGATGTAGTCGAGCGACACCTTGGCCTTGTAATGGCCGTACGGATCGAGCTTATCCGCCGTAATGCCGAGCTTGTCCTTGGCCACGTCGAGAATGGGGCGCATGCTCGCGGCCCGGGCGATATCGATATCGCTTTTCGGATTTTTATGTTGATCGGCAGCGGACGGCGCCATGGAAATCCTCCCTTTTCGATCCCTTGCGTGAATCTCTTGATGAGATCCATTCCTACATAATTTCGGCCGCGTCCCACACCCGGTTTTTCGGCCATGGGGCGGCGGCCTTTGAATCGGTCCCTGGTATACAGTATTTCAGAAACCGACGCTACTCCAAGCACCACGCTGGTAGCAGATCAGTTTGCCCGATATCCTTCGAGACACCCCTGCGCCTCATCCTTGTCTGTCGCGGATATGGGAAGTATGGTGGCGGGCCTCGGAAGAGCAGCCCCGCCGTATTGCCTCAATTCCCTTTCTATCGTCATCGCCCGGCTCCGCCCGGGCGATCCAGAGTCCCGGTAGCTGGATGCCCCGGGCTAACGCCGGGGCATGACGGTTAGGCGATGGGCAAGCCCTTGAAATACAAGGCCGGAAACGGGCACGAATTCCCTGGGCGCTCCCTATCCTTTTGTGTAGACTGCATACGAATTGCATCGATAAATTATCGATCCATAAAGACAGCATTTTTAAAAATGCGCGCTGGTGCTTAACGGGCCTGGACGGGGTGGGGGCATTAATTTTATGAGTTACGTGGATTCCGGTAGGGGTGCCGGATCTTCTGAAACGACAGGCGGCGGCGAGGATATCGCCGTTCTTGAGGCGCATCCGGGGCAAGCCGTTGCCTTGCCGGAAGGCTTCAGCCTGCAATCCGCCGAATTTGCCCGCCAAGGCCCCGACCTGCTGCTGAGAAGCCCTGACGGCCAACAAATCCTCGTTAAAAATTTCTTCGCCTTCGAAACGCTGCCCGATCTGATGAGCGCCGACGGCGCCATGATCATCAACGGCGCCTGGGCCGCCACGCTCGCCGGACCGGCCGCGCCCGGCCAATACGCGCAGGCCGGGCCTGCTAGCGGCGCCGCGCAGCCGATCGGCAAGGTCGAAACCATCAAGGGCGAGGCCACCGCGACCCGCGTCGACGGCACCAAGGTCGCGCTCCAGCAAGGCGATCCGGTTTTTCAGGGCGACACGCTCGAAACCACCGGCGACGGCGCGGTCGGCCTGGTGTTCGTCGACAACACCACCTTCTCGATGACGCAAGACGCCCGCATGGTGCTCGACGAAATGGTGTTCGACGCCTCCACCAACGAAGGCAAAATGGCGTTCTCGTTGGCGAAAGGCGTTTTCTCGTTCGTTTCAGGCCAGATCGCCAAATCCCAGCCCGACGCCATGGTGCTGAATTCGCCAGTCGCCACCATCGGCATCCGCGGTACCGACGGCGCCATCAACCTGCCCGACGGCACCGTGCTGACCGTCGTCATCAAGCCCGACGCGGGCGGCGGTTTGGGCGAAATCACGGTCACCAACGCCGCCGGCGTGGTGGTGCTGAACCAGCCTTTCCAGGGCTCGCAGATCGCGAGCCTCAACGCGCCGCCGAGCCAGCCGTTCCAGATGACGGCGGCCGAGTTCAACCAGACCTTCGGCGCCGCGCTGTCGGCGCGCCCGCCGCAACCGACGAGCCCACCGGGTCAGCAAGGGAATCAGGGCAACCAAGGCGGCGAAGGCCAAGGCGGTGAGGGCCAAGGGGGTGAAGGCCAAGGCGAAGGCCAGGGCCAAGGGGGCGAAGGCGGCCAGGGCCAGGGCGGCGAAGGCCAAGGCGAACAAACCGCCGAAGGCCAAGGCCAGGGCGAAGGCCCCGGCGAATTCACGGGACCGCTCGGCGACATCGCCGGGCTATTCGGATCGCAAACCTTTGGCGAGGGCAGCCTGTTCGGCGCCGCGGGCGCGGACCTGTTCGCCGGCCTCCAGGCCGCCGAAGCGGAGCTCTTTGCCAATGCGCCCCCTACGGCTGATTTTCTCAGCCTCGCAAGGGCCATCGAGAATGTCATCGTGACCCAGGCGACCGAGGTTTTCATCAGCCAGGACACCACAACCGAGTTTACCGAAACCCTTACCGCGACCACCGGCGACGACACCCTCGTCGGCGGCGACGGCAATACCCAGTTCGCCATGAACCAAGGATCGACCCTCGGCGGCACCGACACGGTCGACGGCGGCGCCGGCACCGACGAGCTGACGCTGACCAACCTGTCGGGCTTCGAGGCCGTGTGGGATCTGGCCGGCGGCACCATCTCGTATGCATTCGACGGCGGCTCCTCGACCGGCTCGATCGCGATCACCTCGGTCGAGCAGATCTTCGCCAACGCCGGCACCGGCTCGATTACCGGCATTTCCGATGCCGATTCTCAGCTTCAACCCGATACCAACGACGCCGGCACCGGCGTGCGCCTCGCCATCGACGAAAGCAGCGGCTTCGGCTATCTGCTCGCCGGCGATGGATTGGACAATACCTTGTCCGCCGCCAACGGCGCGACGCTTCTTTCCGGCGGCCACACCGTCGTCGGCGCGAGCGCGTTCGGCGCGCTGATTTTCGGCGGCGGCGGCAACGATACTATCACCGGCACGGCGGTCGGCGACGTCATCTTCGGCGGCGACGGCGACGACATCATCGACGGCGGCAGCGTCAACGCCGGCGACACCCTCCTCGACGGCGATCCGGACGCGCTGTTCGGCGGCGCCGGCAACGACACCTTCATCATCCGCAATCCGGCGAGCATTCTCACGACCACGCCGACGACCGAGGCCACCGGCGACCCCTTCGGCTCGTTCGTCGGCGGCGCCGGCATCGACACCGTCCGCCTCGGCAACATCTCGACCCCGGTCACGGGCCAGACCTATGTGTTGGATACGCCGAACGGGTTGCTCGGCTTCGCCAGCATCGAGGAACTTTACGTCGAGGAGAGCGACACCACCGTGATCGCCGAAAACGGGGTTTTCCTCTCGGGCCTTGACGCCATCGAGGTCGGCGTGTCCGTCACGAACGTGACGATCAAAAGCAGCGACGCCACATTGAACCTGTCGGGCGTGACGACGGTCGACGCGGGCATCACCGATCTCGCCGCCACCGACGAGGGCTCGGGCGTCACCATCACCGACGCGAACGACTCGAATGGGCGCACTCTCACCGGCGGCGCCAACAACGACACCCTGACCGGCTTCGGCGGCGCCGATACCCTGCTCGGCGGCGACGGCGACGACCAATTCATCATCACCGGCAACGGCGACATCCAATCGGGCGAGGTCATCACCGGCGGGGCGGGCGTCGATACGCTGGTCGCCCAATCGGCGGTCACGACCCTCGACCTGTCGCTCGCCACCATGACCCAGGTCGAGACGATCAATCTCAGCGCCGCCAGCGCGGCCGTGACGCTGACCGCCGACGCCGCCGATCTCTCCGCCGTGACCGGCATCACCGGCAGCGCGGCGAGCGACACCCTGGTGCTGACCGGCTCGACCGACATCGGCGGCATCGACCTGCGGGCCGGGAGCCAGCTCATCGAGACGATCAACTTCGATTCGGCAAACGCCGGCGCGTTCACCCTGACCACCAACGCCAGCCGCTCCTATGCCGGGCAGACGCTCACGGCCAGCGGCGGCGACGACACCCTGGCGAGCGACAATGGCCTCGACCTCTCGGGCGCAACGGCCACGGGATTCTCGGCCGTCAGCATCGACACCGGCAACACCGGGACGTCGACCCTGACGATCAACGGCTCGACCAGCATCGAGATACCCACCGTCAACGGCGGCACCGACGGCGACGACCTGATCTCGATCACCGGCGGGAATCGGGATATCGACGGGGTGACCTTCAACAACATCGCGACGATCACGCTGGCCGGGGCCGCCGAAAGCCAGACCTTGGTGCTCGATGCCACGACCGTTCTCAACGGCACGGATATCACCGGCACCCAGACCGGCGGCAGCAACGATGATCATTTGACCAGCGAAGACAGCATCGATCTTTCGGGCGTCACGCTGACGAATATCGCCTCCGTGCAACTTGATAACGACGACAGTACGGATGCATTGACACAGGCTGCCACGCTCACGATCAACGCCTCGACGGTCCTGGGCATGGCTTCCATCGGCGGCGGTTCGGGCAATGATGACGGCATAAACCTCGGCACGGCCGGCGGCACCTTCGATTTCTCTAACAACATCCTGACCGACATCGCCACGATTACCGGTGGCGCCGGTGACGATACCGTCACCCTCGGCAACGCGATCACCGGCATGACCGTCGACCTCGGCAGTCACACAATTGCCGATACCTTGAATCTTGCAAACGGCACGAATTCCGTTACGGTCGCCGGAATCGAGTTCGTCAACGGCGGCACCGGCAACGACACCATCGCCGCAACCGGCACCAATGTCGCCGGAAAGACGATCAACGCCGGCGCCGGCACCGATACGTTACAATTTACCTCAGGCGGCAGCATAACCAATGCGAGCTTCCTTCAAGGTATTACTAATTTCGAGACTTGGGAACTCACGGTCGACGCGGCAGCGAGTCTGACACTGCACGACAACAACGTCGCCAGCGGCCAAACGCTAACGATCGATGCCTCAGCGCTCACAAGCGGAGTCAATGGTGTCTCGGTCGATGGTATCGCCGAGTTGGACGGTTCACTCACTTTAATCGGCGGCGCCGGCGCCGACACCCTGACCGGCGGCTCGGGCGCGGACATCCTAACCGGCGGCGCGGGCGCGGACACCCTCACCGGCGGCGCGGGGTCGGATACGTTCATCTATAATGCGACCGGCGAGTTCGGCGACACCATCACGGACTTCGTCGCGGGCGCCAGTGGCGATATCATCGATTTCAACATCGCGGTTCAAGGTGCCGGCCTAGAGGCGCTCGCGACCCTCGGTACCATCGGCGCGGGTACCGGCATCGTCAATTACACGACCGACGTTGCAAACTTTCAAACGGCCTCGGACGTGGCAATCGCGCTGAACACGCTTGTCTTGACCAACCTCACCGCCGGCGACGACGTGCTGTTCGCCGTCGGCAACGGCACCGACACGAGGCTCTGGCATTGGAACGACGGCACGGGCGGCACGGCGGATACGATAGTGGAAGCGGCGGAACTGACTGCGGTCGCCGACCTCACCGGAGTCGACAACAACAATCTTACCGCCGACAACTTCCAGGGCTTTTCCTAAGCTAGCTCAACAACCTCAAATCCTCCGGGTACGTCAGCTTGACGTTACCGGGGTCGCCCCGAATCGCCATTAATACATAAAAATGATGTTAAATAAGCATCCCGCCCCGCTGCCCGAAGAGACCGCCCGCCGACGCGGAAAAATCCTAAGTTTTTGATAAATAAGCGGTTTAATAGTGCGGCGTATTGAATTTCGGCCCGAAAGCGCGGTTGTCAGGAAGGTGTCATTTTTTCCCGGTATAACGTATTATTCATACACAAGCGCGCTACACTTTCGTATAGCCCGGGCAACAAACCGGGTTCACAAAATTACAATGCGCGTTTATAGGTGCTCGGACAGGGTTGGGGAGTAGGTTCGGCTAATGTCTCAGCAAATGCTGAAAACGGCGTGCGCGATCTTCGTGCTGATGAGTTTCGTCGGCGGGCTGTTCGCGATGTTGGCATTTTCGTTCCAGAAGATCGACCGGATCAGAAAAGGCCGCCCACGCCTGTTCCAGAAACCCTCCTTCCGGATGCTGGTCGTCTGGATGATCATGTTCGGCATTTTCGGCGCCTATTACTTCAACGAAAGCAGGCTGTTCGGCGACGATCTCAGCGCGGCGTACACGTGGTACGGCATTTCGATGATGCTGATGCCCTTGGCCGCGTTGATGGGCAGCGGGCTGGTCCGCCTGTCGATGTCCGACAAGATCAAGAAAATCGTCACGGTCTACCAACAGGTCGAGGCCAAGGAAAAAACGAAAAAGCCGCCGCCAAGGGCAAGAAAAAAGCCAAGGGCAAGGGCAAACCCGGCGAGGAAGAAAAGTACAAGGATTACGAAACGCTCTCGGACCAGGACGAAAAGTTCGAGGACGATCCCGACCTCTACCGGCTCGGCAAGGACAAGGACAAGGAAGAGTACTTCAAGGATTACATGTAATCCCGTGTTCCGGTCCGCCCGAAAATGCAAACCGCATCGCCGAGAGGCCGATGCGGTTTTTTGATACCTCAATGTCAAGGGGCGTTCTTCATCCGAACCATCCTCCCTACGCTCGGCTTGCCCAGCCGAAGCCCGTTAGGGCGAAGGCTGGCTGGGTTCCGAATTCTCGATAAATAAAAGACCTGTTTTTCTCTGAGCTCCTCCTTAAGTAACGAGATGGGTACTGTCGGAACCGGCCTGTAGAGGATTGGTCATGTTCGTGCCCGAGATTCAAACTTTCAACTGCGATAAGCCTTAAAGGGAAACCGGATGCTTTATGTCGATATTCCAACCCTGCCCGAATTCAAGGCCCTGAATGAAACACGGGCAGATGCCTGCGTATCGATTTACCTCAAGACGACGCCATTGACGCAGAATTCGGATGCAAGCCGCATCGAACTGGGAAACCTGGTTAGGCAGGCGCAAGACCAGCTGGAGGCGACGGGGTTCGACAAACGAAGGCTAATGTCCCTAGCGGAGCAGTTCGACGATCTAACGGACGATGACGAATTCTGGCGTCTTCAGGCCAATAGCCTGGCAGTACTGGCCACACCAGACCGAATCAGAACCTTCCGTCTGGCGAACGCATTATCGCCCATGGTCCAGGTGTCGGATCGCTTCCATCTGAAGCCGCTGCTGCGCGCAATCACGTTTTCCCATTCCGCCTATGTACTCGCTCTTTCGGAGAACGCCGTGCGACTTGTGGAAATCCACGCGGACCTCCCTCCGGTTACGGTGAAGGTGGAGGGACTGCCGAAGGACGCGGCCAGCGCCGCCGGCAAATCGACGCTCAACGACCGCTCTGCCAGCCGCCGCATTCAGGGGTCTGAAGGCCAGAACGTGAGATTCCGCCAGTACGCGCGAAAAATAGATGCCGCCCTGCGCCCTATTCTATCCGGGAGAGAAACGCCTCTCATACTGGCCGCTACCGGCCGCCTTGCATCCGTATACCGGTCCGTCAACAGTTACCCTCGCCTGTTACCTGACGGCATCGACGACAGCCCCGATCGTATGACGGACGCCACGTTGGCGGATGCGGCGCGGCCGTCGCTGGATGCCGCCTATGAAACGGACCTTTCCGAGCAGAGAGCTCTCTTTGACGCACGCGCGGGTGATGGAAGGGCCACCTCAGATCTATCGGTTGCGGCACGAGCAGCGACCTTTGGAGCCATCGAGACGCTGCTGGTCGATATCGATAATGTCGTGCCCGGGACAATCGACGAGACGACCGGAGCGATACGTTTCGCCGACGCAGCCGATGCCACCAATTACGGCGTGACCGACGAAATCGCGGGTCGAGCGTTGGCGAACGGAGCGCGCGTCGTGGGTGTTCGAAAAGCAGACCTGCCCGGGGCCGGAGACATCGCGGCCATCCTTCGTTATTCGGTCTAGTCGAGATTGATAACGACGGCATCTGCAGGAACCCGGGGCCATGGCCGGCGGATCGTCGGCGGCATCTCCGGCACGTGCGAAGGCGGGTAACGGCCGCAATTCGCCGGAAAACGAGATTTGGCTGGGGGACCTGGATTCGAACCAGGGCTGCGCGGGTCAGAGCCGCGAGTTCTACCGCTAAACTATCCCCCACCGGGAACGCATCGAGCGCCGGGCGGCGCCCAACACGGTTCGGTGGCTACATCTCGAAGAAGCCCTTCGCCGTCAGTTTCATGTCCGGTATTTCCGCGTTCGCGATCAAGCCGTCGGCCGCCATGCCGTCCACGGCGGACTGAATATCCAAAGGGCTATAGTTTTTCTCGTATAGCTTTTGCACGACTTCCAGGATCGGAAACAACTCGTCGGCCCCGACATCGTACTCCGCGATCGTATCCAGAATCGCCCGCTTTACGTCGCCGTTTATAGATGCATCTGCCATGACGATAACTTTCTTCAAAAAAGCAACAGCGGCGTCGGCTTGCCCGCGGCCGGGACCCTACACCGTGAAACTCAACGATATCAATATTTTATCTTATCCGGCCGGCTGCCGGAACCCGGCCGTTGCCGACCGGGCCGGAACACCGCTTTTCTGCCGCAATTCACCCGGGATCGCAACAATTTCGTGCGGGTGTGCCGCCCACCGGCGCGGGCCTTGAAACGACGGCATTTTCATTCGCCGCACGCTGCCGTAAGATGGCGCCGGAACGCGCAGCGCCCTTGTGTAGGGCGCCAAGCGGATCAATCACACCACCGCGGTTCCTGCGGCTGGATTCACGATTTCGACAGACACATACCATAAGGGAGGCATTCTCATGTTCACCACGGTGAAACCCCATGGCCTGACGGCAACCCGCGGCCTCGCGCTGGCCCTGGCCGCCGGCATCGCTCTCGGTGCGGCCCCGGCGGCGGCGGTCGATTTTTCCGGCAAGACCGTCACCATCCTCACGCCCTTCAAGGAAGGCGGCGGCGCCGACACCACGGCCCGCCTGTTCGCGCCCTATCTCAAGAAGTATTTGCCGGGCAACCCCAACGTCATCGTGCTCAACATGCCCGGCGGCGCCTCGGTGAAGGGCTGCAATTATTTCGAACGGGAGGCCAAGCCCGACGGGCTGATGAGCGTCATCGCCTCGACGTCGAACCAGATGAATTTCGCCATCCGGCACAAGAGCGTGAAATACAACGTCCTCACCTGGCGGCCCGTGTTCGTGGTCGCGCAGGATACGGTCTATTCCGTTCGCCCCGAAACCGGCGTCAAGGGCAAGAACATCCTCGAGGACATCAAGGCGCTGAAAACCGCCAAGCTGACAGGCGGCGCCAAGAAACCGACCGGCGGCGAAACCCGCTCGATCATGACCTTCGATCTGCTCGGCATCAACATGAAGACCGTGTTCGGCCTGAGCGCGGGCCAGCAACGCCAAGCCTTTGCGCGCGGCGAACTGAACGTGAATTACGATTCGGCCAGCGCCTACAACAAGAAAGGCAAGAAGCTCGTCGAGCAAGGCGCGGTCATCCCGCTGATGACCCTCGGCATCCCGCAGCCCGACGGCAGCTTCACCAAGAGCGCGGATTTCGCCCACCTGCCGACGGCCCTCGAGATTTACGAAAAAATGCACGGCAAGAAGCCCTCGGGCGTCATGTTCGACGTTTGGAAAAGTTTCGTTTCGATGGGCGTCGCCACGTCGAAGGGCATGGCCCTGCCGAAGGGAACGCCGGACGAGATCCTGAACGCCTGGGTCACGGCCGTCAAAAACATCCAGAAAGACAAAAAATTCGTCGAACACGGCCGCAAGATCCTCGGCAACTATCCGATTCACACCGGCGAGGACGCCCGCAAACTGCTCAAACTGTCCGTGGATATCTCCGAGGAAGGCCTGGCGTGGTACAAATCGTGGGTAAAGAAAGAATTCAATACGGGCTTATGATTTTTTGGAGCCTATAATTTTTCGGCGGTAACGGCCGATCCGAAGCCCGGCGCGCGCAAGCGTGCCGGGCGTTTCGGCGTTTTTCCGGTCCCGTTTCCGGCCCGCTTCCGGTCTTAAAGGCCGCGAATCGCTCCGGGTAGACGTCGGAATACCCAAGAAAATCAATTTGCGATCCGCCACCTTCCCGCTTCGCCCGGAACACATTCTGCGATACTCTTGACGCACGTGAGGCTCTAAAGCCCCCGGCGCGCCAGCGCCGTAAGCCATAACGCCATAATTAAAGCCATGGGGAGGCAAAGGTGGACCGGTATCGGGATCTCGCCCGAAAGCGCAACGGCATACGACGAAAGAAAGACGACCGCGTTCCCGTTTACGCCGCGATCGATCTCGGCACCAACAACTGCCGGCTCCTGGTGGCGCAGCCCGACGGTAATGCCTTTGCCGTCATCGACTCGTTCTCGCGCATCGTGCGTCTGGGCGAAGGTCTGACGACATCGCAAGAGCTCGGCGCAGACGCCATCGGCCGGACGATTGAAGCCCTGAAGATCTGCGCGCAAAAAATGCGCCGGCACGACGCGCGGTTCGTGCGCTGCGTCGCGACGGAAGCCTGCCGCCAAGCCGGCAACAGCGCCCTGTTCTTCAAGCGAGTCAAACAGACGACCGGACTCGACCTCGAAATCATCGCGCCGGACGAAGAAGCCGGCCTGACGCTCACCGGATGCCTGCCGTTGATCGACCCGGCGGCGCAACACGCGCTGGTGTTCGATATCGGCGGCGGCAGCACCGAAGTCATGTGGGTCGGCATCGACGACCGCGGCCGGCCGCAATTGCGCGATACCATGTCCATCCGCCTCGGCGTCGTTTCCCTGGCCGAACGTTTCGGCCATGACAAGATCGCGCCGGCGGATTACCGGACGATCCTCGAGGACATCACCGAACGGCTCGACGCCTTCGACCGCCGTCACGAAATCTCCCGCCATATCGCGGAGCGGAAAGTCCAGATGTTGGGAACGTCCGGCACCGTCACCACCCTTGCCGGCATTCACCTCGATCTGCCGCGCTACGACCGGGCCCAAGTCGACGGTCTCGACATCGATTTCGACAGCATCAACGCGATCATCGAGCGCCTGACCCGCATGGATTTCAAAACCCGCTGCGCGCACCCTTGCATTCGCCGCGAACGCGCCGATCTGATGATCATGGGATGTGCGATTCTCGATGCCATTTGCAAGCGCTGGCCGATCGGCTTGCTGCGCGTCGCCGATCGCGGCATCCGCGAGGGTATTCTCATGGCGATGATCGCCGCACACGACGGCGCCCAACCCGCCGCCGCGCAATGACCGCCCCCGTGGACACGCGATGAGCGGACCCCGGACAAAAGGCGGCAAAAGCAAGGGCGCGACCCGGTTTACCGGGCGCGCGCTGACGACGCGCGTGAAAACGGCTAAGGGCCGCAAATCCTCCTCGACCCGCTGGCTGCAGCGCCAACTCAACGATCCCTATGTCGCCGAGGCGCAGCACCGGGGCCTGCGCTCGCGCGCCGCCTTCAAGCTGCTGGAGCTGGACGAACGCTACGGCATCCTGAAGCCCGGCCACAAGGTCGTCGATCTCGGCGCCGCGCCGGGCGGCTGGACGCAGGTCGCCCTGGACCGGGTCGGCACGGCCGGGGGCGCCGTGATTGCCATCGACCGGGACGAGATGGAAGCCTTGCCCGGAGCCGTCGTCCTGCAACTCGATATCTTCGACGAAAGCACGCCCGACGCCATCAAGGCCGCGCTCGACGGCCCGGCCGACGTGGTGCTGTCCGACATGGCGCCGGCGGCCACAGGCCATCGCAATACCGATCATTTGCGCATCATGGGCCTGTGCGACGCGGCGCTCGATCTCGCCATCCAAATCCTGGCGCCCGGCGGCGCCTTCGTCGCCAAGGTCTGGCAAGGCGGCACCGAGACGGACCTCCTGACCCTGATGAAACGGCGCTTCGATCAGGTCAAGCACGCCAAGCCGCCGGCGAGCCGGGCCGACTCGGCGGAGATTTACGTCGTCGCCACCGGTTTCCGCGCGCGGGAATCGGACTGAAACGCTCGGGTTTACGGGCGGCGGGCAATTCTCTTGGCTTGACGGCGAAGATGTGTATGATACGCCGCCATCCTGAAGAGGACGGCTCCATGACGATTTCCGAGGCCTTGACGTTCGACGATGTGATTCTGGTTCCGGCCGAATCCCTCGTTTTGCCGTCCGCCGCCTTGACCAATACCCACCTCACCAAAACCATCGAACTCGGCATTCCCCTGATTTCCGCGGCCATGGACACCGTGACCGAAAGCGCGCTCGCCATCGCCATGGCGCAGGCCGGCGGCATCGGCGTGGTCCACAAAAATCTCGACGCCACCGACCAGGCCAAGGAAGTCCGCAAGGTGAAGAAGTTCGAATCGGGCATGGTGATCGATCCGATCACGATCCATCCCAAGGCGACCCTGGCGGACGCGCTGAAGATCAAGGAAACCCACAACATTTCCGGCATTCCCGTGGTCAAGAACGGCGGCACCCTGGTCGGCATCCTGACCAACCGCGACGTCCGCTTCGCCAAGGACCCGAACCAGCCGGTACGCGAATTGATGACGCCGCACGAGAAAAACCACCCGCTGGTCACCGTGAAGGAAGGCGTCAACCGCGAGGACGCCATGCGGCTGCTGCACCAGCACCGCATCGAAAAGCTGGTGGTGGTCGACGACGAGGACCGCTGCGTCGGCCTGATCACGGTGAAGGACATCGAAAAATCCCATCGCTTTCCGAATGCCTGCAAGGACGACAAGGGCCGCCTGCGCGTCGCCGCCGCGACCGGGGTCGGCGATGCCGGGCTCGAACGCGCCGAGGCGCTGCTCGACGCGGAGGTCGACGTCATCGTGGTCGATACCGCGCACGGCCATTCCAAGGGCGTGCTCGACGCCGTCAACCGCATCAAGAAGCTCAGCAATTACGTGCAAGTCATCGCCGGCAACATCGCGACCCCCGAGGGTGCGCGCGCGTTGATCGACGCGGGCGCGGACTGCGTCAAGGTCGGCATCGGCCCCGGCACCATCTGCACCACCCGCATGGTCGCGGGCGTCGGCATGCCGCAACTGTCGGCCATCATGGAAGTCGCCGAGGTCACGCAAAAGCAAGGCATCCCGATGATCGCCGACGGCGGCATCAAGCAGTCGGGCGATATCGTCAAGGCCATCGCGGCGGGCGCGGACTGCGTGATGCTCGGCTCGCTGTTCGCCGGCACCGACGAAAGCCCGGGCGAGGTGTTCCTCTATCAGGGCCGCTCGTACAAATCCTATCGCGGCATGGGTTCGCTCAGCGCGATGGCGCGCGGTTCCGCCGACCGTTACTTCCAGCAGGACGTCTCGAACGCGCTCAAGCTCGTGCCCGAGGGCATCGAGGGCCAAGTTCCCTATAAAGGCCCGATCGCCACCGTGATCCACCAGCTCGTGGGCGGCCTGCGCGCGGGCATGGGCTACACCGGCAGCGCCACCCTCAAGGATCTGCAGCAGCGGGCCCAATTCCGCCGCCTGACCGGCGCCGGGCTCCGGGAAAGCCACGTCCACGACGTCACCATCACCCGCGAAGCCCCGAACTATCGGAGCAACAACTGACCCCGGCAGCGCGGCTGCAGGCGGTCATCGAGCTTCTCGACGCTCTCGACGCGGGCGGCGCGGCCGACACCGTGCCCGGCGCTTATTTCCGCAAGCGCCGCTACGCCGGCTCGAAGGACCGCCGCGCGGTGATCGAACGGCTGTTCGCGATTTTGCGCAACCGCGCCAAGCTCGACTGGCGAATCGCGCGAGCGAATACGCAAGTTGAACTCTCGCCGCGCGCGCGCGTGCTCGCCGACCTGATCGTGCGCGAGCGCCTC
>JBBDTH010000130.1:0-23489 GCA_040904505.1 Rhodospirillales bacterium
ATTTCTCCCACAGCGACCTCAACGCTGCGCGTCTACCAGTTCCGCCACGACCGCAAAAAAGGTTGTGGCAACTCAAAGAGTTGCCGATATATGGTGGGGGATAGCAAATCCTCAGGCGGCAATCAAGCGCTCTCACGGCGCGAGGGCTTTATGACGGTACTTTCTTCCGATCCGATGCCAGTCGAATGGCTGAAAAGCGCCGATCCGGTCCCCTACCCCGACGCCGTCCGGTTCATGGAAGAGCGCGTCGCCGCCATCCGGGACGGCCGATCCCCGGAAACCCTGTGGTTTTTGGAGCATCCTTCCCTGTATAGCGCGGGCACCAGCGCGGACCCGGCGGAACTGATCGATTCGGGGCGGTTTCCCGTTTACGAAACCGGCCGGGGTGGGCGCTACACCTATCACGGCCCCGGCCAACGGGTGGCCTATACGATGATCGACCTTGGAAAGCGCGCCCACGACGTGCGGGCCTTCGTAAACGATCTCGAGGAATGGATCATCCGGACCCTAGCCGACTTCGGCGTGCGCGGCGAACGGCGAACGGGCCGGGTCGGAATCTGGGTCGCGCGCGGCGGCGGCCGGGAGGACAAAATCGCCGCCATCGGCGTGCGCGTGCGCCGCTGGGTCACGTTTCACGGCATCGCGCTCAATATCGCCCCCGATCTCGACCATTTCAGCGGCATCGTCCCGTGCGGCCTCGCGGGATACGGCGTCACCTCGCTCAAGGACTTGGGAATCGATATGACGGCCGACGAGGTCGATAAAGCCCTCATCAAAACGTTCCGGGAGATTTTCGGCACGGCCGTCATGCCGGGAACCGCGCCCGTTCTTGACGTACCCGCCGCCGTTCAGGCGGTCGGCAGATCATGAAACCCCGGTTCCGGCGGAACCTCGGCGGTGAACCTTTTGACGGCGTCGACCCGCGCCGTTCCGGGCCCTTGCCGGCAGGCCCCGATCATCTCTTCGACGGCCGCGGGATCGCCCGCGAACAACGCCTCGACCGAACCGTCGCGTAAATTCCGCACCCAGCCGCGCAAGCCGAGCCGGGCTGCCCGCCCGACGGTCCAATAGCGAAATCCGACCCCTTGAACCCGGCCTTCGACGATCACGCGCACGGCGACGGCGGCTACCCTATCGATCGTCATCTATCATCGGACTTGCGAAAAACCTCGAACAATCCCATGACATAGGCGGCGTGGAGCGCCAACACCGAGCCCCAGCCGATCATGGGAAAGAGGAACCAGGGATTTTCCGGCGTGCTCGACAGGTTCAGCGGCACGACGATGATCATCACCACGAAATAGCCGATCATGTGCGTGCCGAACGTTTTAAGCCGGCGGCGGTATATCCGGGTTTCGTCGGTATTATTCGGCATGAATCCGCACGGTTATGAACGTTTCAAGGCTAAAAAATCCGCGGCGGCTTGAATCTCGCGCCGCAAGGCAGCGTGTCGCCGGGCGGCTTCTTCGACCGTTCCCCATTTCTCGTTTTGGTACGCTTCGTCGAGTTGGGCGGCCGCGAACGCTTGGTCCGCGTCGATCCGGCCCATCGTCAAGGCAAGCCCCACGATCAGCGACCCCGCCGCCGCGGTGACTCCCGACAATACCGCCAGATCCCAATCGTCGAAGCTCCCGATAACGCCCGACAGGGTTTCGAGTGTGTCTTGCGGTTGCGGCACCGGCAGAACGCTATGCGTGACGACCAGTCTGACGCCATAGGCTTCGTTCACCCAATCGACGAGCGGTTGCCAGGTTTCATGCTGACGGCCCGCGAGATCGCGCGGTGCATCGGCCCGATAGCAGACCAAATCGGTTTCGGCATGGCGCACGAGGTCGCGTTCGATCGTCTGCCGTTCGGCGCCGATACGGTCGATCGCCGTACAGGCGAATACCGTCATCGGCATACTGCCCGGCTTGATTATCTCTCCCTGGCCGTTCCATTCCTCCGCCAACGCCTCCGCCAGCCGATTGCCCGGCACCGCGAGCCCGCGCCCCGCCGGAGTCTTGACCGTCCGGCCGTCCAGACAAATCCTGTAACCGTTTCCGTCGGGTTCGGCCGTGGCGCGCTTATAAAATTTCTTAGTGCCGGAACGATACATCTGCGCGGCTATTTCTTGTCGCTGCCGAATAGACCTTTGATGGCGTTGCCGACGCCCTTGACGACTTCGCCGGCCGCCTCGCCGGCCCGGTCGACCCCGCCCTGAACGGTTCCCTCCTTCTTAGGAGGCGGCGTCGCCGCGGACTCGGAGGGCGCCGGAGCGCCCGCGTTTTTCGGCGCTTGCCCCAGGGAGGAATATTCTTTCATGGCATTCACGCAGGCATCCTCTCCTTTATTGCCCGTTACCGCTTTATAGCCCAACGAGCCCAGAAGGCCGACGGGGCCCAACAGAACGCTGCCGACCGTCGTCACGACGTTCGTGACCGTCCTGATGGTTTCCGCGCTCACGTTCGTCGTCGCTCTCGGCTCGGTCAACGGCCCTTCGAAAGTCATCGGCAAGGCAAGGCTCGCCAAGCTGGTCTTCTTGGCTTTCGGCACGAACGTCATGTCGAGGACTTCCTTACCGAGATCGACCTGACCGCTTCCTTTTATGGCCATGCCGGGCGTGTCCAAAAGCATGATCGTGCTTCGCGCCACGCCGTCCTTGATATCGTAGCGCCCGACGAAGCAGTTTATCTTGTTCGCATCCTCATGCCTGAACCAGGGAATGATATCCGTCACCCCCTTAACGGCGCCGGACAAGAATCTGCTGTCGATATGCCCGTCACGGCCGACCACCTTCGCGTGGCCGCTCAAACCGTCCGCGATGGCATGAGGCGAACCGCCTTGTCCCTTGATATCTATCTCGGCATCGACGGTAAGACGGATGTTGTCCGCAATATCGGATTTTTTAAGCAAGGCGCCGAGCGGTAAATCCCGGATGTCCGTTTTTGCGATCAAGGAGGGCTTATCGGTACCGGCGTCGAAAACGAGCTTGCCGACAAAGTGCCCGTTTTCCACCGTTGCGAACACGTGATCGACCGTAAGTTTCCCGTCCTTCAGGGCAGCGCTACCCTCCAGCCCTGTCACCAGGTTCCCCCGGTACCGAAGGCGGCCGACTTTCAGTTCGGCGCGCGCATCGACGTCTCGAAACGCCTGCAGGGAAAAAGGCTCGTCCGGGAAAAGTTTCGGCGGCGTCCGACCCACGGAACGCTCTTTCGGCGGTTGCGGAACGTTCGATGGCGGAAACATCTCGTCGAAATCGATCCGTTCGGACGATAATTGTCCGTTGATGGAAGGCTTGGCGCCGTCGAGCTTGACCGCGATCCGGCCCTTGAGGGTGCTGACCCCGATCCTGGCATCGAGATCATGGATCATCTCCTCCTTTTGATGGCGGACATGCACGTTGACGTTATACGGCGGCAATTTCGGCATCGCCGTTCCGATCAGCTTTTCGAGCGGCTCAAGCGTATCGCCTTCAAGGGACGACGCGATATCGACTCCCTTGAGCGCCACCGCATCGGCGATTTTTCCTTGCGCCTTAAGATACATGGTCGACGTTCTGCCGATTTTGGCATCGATCCCGGATAATGCGAGCGCCTTGGCCGATCCGCGCGCCTGAGCGGAAATCGAAAACGGCCCGATTGGCGACGGTTCGATATCCTTCAATTGCGGGACATAAACGCGCGCAAGCCTGATGACTTCGGCGAATTCGTCGCCGGCGGCCGTCAGGCGCACGTTGAGGTCTTGCAGCGCCATAATATCGCCGATCGTTCCCTGAAGGCTCAAGGAGAGACCGCCGGAGTCGCCGAGCGACGCATCGAGGGCGGTGAGCCCTAAACGGTCGGCCGACCCCGTCAGGCGGCCGGACAGGCGGAACCGTCCGAACGGCGGCTCCCGGACGTCCCGTAAGGCCATGATTTTACCTCTCAGCGTCCGGATCGTCTCCTCGAGATTCTTGCCCGAAACCGTAACGTCCAGATTAATCCCCTTGAAGTCGCGCGGGCGTTCGATCGTGCCTTTCATCTGCACGGAGGCCCCCGCGACAGTCCCGCGGGCATTCACGGGAAAAGGAGCCTCCCCGGCCAACACTGAATTGACGGAACCGAGGGTTCCCGATCCCCCATACTTCATGCCGTTATGCGTCGCGGCCAAGCGAAAATCGAGCGGACTTCTGCCATCCTTGGCGAGTAATGACAGCTCGTCGACGGTCGTCGTCGTGGTCACCCCCGTCATGCCGTCCCGATAAACGATTTTAAGGCCTTGAATATCCACTTCCTGGAACGTCGGAATCCGTTCGGACGACAAGTTCCCTTGATCCTTTTCCGGCGCCGCGGCGTTGAATTCCCAGTTTCCGCGGCCTTTGGAATCGGTTTCCAACAGGGCATCCGCCCCGATCAGCACGAGGCGGTCGATTTGAAACGCACCGATCACAAGCGGCAATACCTTCAGGTCGACGTTGATCTGCTTGACTTGAAGCATATCGGGGCGCGTCCCCCATTCGGCATTCGCGAGAGACACGTTTTGCGCGGCAAGAATGATGTCGAAACCGACATCGAGCTTAAAATCGCCCTTGATGGTCAATTCGCGCCCGGTCGCCTTTTTGACCTCTTCGGCAACGACACCTTTATACTGATTGAAATCAATGGATTGCAGCGCAACGATCCCGGCCACGACAACGGCGACCGTAAGGACGGCCAGAACGGAAAGAATTTTCCACAAACGGCGCATCAGACGCTCTCCAAAATCTCGTTCAAGGTTCGCGACACATCGGCATAAGCCATGACGACGGCATGCGCGCCGGCCGCCGTCAATTCCTCCGCTTCATGGTAGCCCCAGGCGACTCCGATCGCTAACGTGCCCGCGTTCCGGGCCATTTCGATATCGAATGTCGTGTCGCCGATCATAACGGTTTGCGTTTTGTCCACGCCGGTTTCGGCCATCGCTTGCAAAAGCATATCCGGATTCGGTTTCCCCGCGCCCCGATCCGCCGTCTGTAAGGTCGAAAAACGATCCTGCAGTCTATGCGATTGCAATGTGTTAACGAGGCCGGCATGGGATTTTCCCGTAGCGATTCCCAATAACCAACCGCCCTTCTCCAAATCATCAAGAGCTTCGTAAAGTCCAGGAAACAAAGGATCGTTGATTTCGCCTCGGACTCGCGACCCGGAATAAGCCTGCCGGTAGCCTTCCCGGAGTCGTTCGCGCACATGCGATTCCACGCCGGGGGTTAACACCGCGATCGCATCCGCCAACGGCAATCCCACCACGCGCCGAACCGCGTGCGGGGTCGGCAGGTCAAATCCCTGCGACCCGAATGCGGTCTGCATTGCCGCCACGATCGAATGTTGGCTGTCGACCATCGTGCCGTCGCAATCGAAAACAGCCAAACGAAGAGAACTAGGCATCGGTGGCTCTCCGCATCGCCGATCGATTCGGCATTGGCGTCGATCTCGAGGGGACTGCCGGGTAAAAGACTGATTTTGCGAATTTTTCAGCGGTATTTTCGAGCATGATTAGCATGAGAGTCAGGGCTATCTTGTCCATAAGTATTACGATTTCTTTACTAAATTTATGGTACAATTTTTGAAGTACAAGAAAAATAAAAGGGGGTCAGTATGGTACAAATGGTCTGCCTCGTCATGTTGCTGGGGAACCTCGTCGGGGGCCTCCTGAGCTCGACCCTGCACGCCTTCGAAAAGCCGGCACCGCCGAGAAAAACACATCAAAAACCATCGGTTCGGCTGTTCGTCATCGGCGAAATCATTTTCGTCGTTTTTGCCGTTTATTTCCACGGCATGGTCAAGCCGCATATTACGAATTGGGAACTCGGCTATTGGATTGCCACGTTTTTAATGGCCCCGTTGTTCGCAATCGTCGGATCCCAGATCAGCAAAATCGCCCTGGCGGAAAAGCTGGCCGCAAATCGCAAGTCCTGGGCGAAGATCGAAGCTAAACAAAAGGCCAAAAAAGCCGAAGAAGCCAAGAAAGCCGCCGAACGGGCGAAAGACGAAAAAACCATGAACGACGATATAGCCAATCTCACGAAGCTCGAGGAAGAAGAAATTGAATCATTCGACGATGAGATGAACATTACGAATATTCGGGAATAACGGCATTCCGATTTTTTGGATGCCTGCCCGATCGCGCCCTTATGCCGTATACGGCTTGAGGGTTATTTTAAATTCCGCGCCGCCATCCTCGATATTGCGAACGTTGATGCTTCCGCCGTGAACGTCCACCGTCCGCTTGACGATTGACAACCCCAGCCCGGCGCCGCCGATGCGCCGGTCGGAACTCCAGAACCGGCTGAAGATTTCCTCCTCGTTTCCGGCCTCGATGCCGGGGCCTTTGTCGATCACGGCGATCGCCGGTTCGTCCGTAACCTCGATCGTGACGGTCGAATGCTCGGCCGTATACCGAATGGCGTTTTCCACCAAATTCCGAACGGCCTGCTCCAAGGAATCGGAATCGCCGTTCGCCCATACGGGTCCATCGGCGCCGATCAGTTCGATCAATCGGTTTCGCTCGATGGCTATCGGCGCCAAGTACGCCGCGACGCGGACGCATACGTCATGAAGATCGACTTTGTCCGAAGCGCCGATCGCCAAGAAGTCCAAACGGGCCGCAATAAGAAGCTGGCTGATGAGTCTCGACATGGCATCGATATCTTCCCGCAACCCCGCAATGGCATCCGTATTTTCCATATTGTCCAATTGCGAGCGCATAACGGCTAAGGGCGTGCGTAACTGGTGCGCGACGTCGGCGGCGAAAATGCGATGCCGCTCTTCGCTCTCGCGCAAGGCTTCCTCGACTCTTTTGAGATCGGTAATGTCGGTTTGGGCCAAAACGTAGCCGCCGTCGGGCGTGCGGGATTCGTTGATGATGTACCATGTGCCGTCGCTAAGCCGGCGGATAATCTGCCCCCTGGGATTTTGGTGCAATGCCAACCGTTCCCGGACAAACTCCTCCTCGCGTCCCCAGGCTTCTGGAAAAATCCGGTTTTTAAGCCCCTCCCGCGTCAAGTCCTCGAAACGGATTCCCGGACGGATCATATCCCTCGATCCGGGATGCAGGCGGAGAAACTCTTCGTTATAAAGGACAAGCCTGTCATTGCGATCGTAAAGGGCGAACCCCTCGCGCAGGGTTTTGACCGCTCCCCGGAAAAGCTCCTCCTTTTCCCGCAGGGCATCCTCGACCTTTTTCCGCTCGGTGATATCAACGCGAACGGCACACACGGCCCTTTCCCCTTCCCAATCGATCGCGAAAGCGCGGCTGCTGACCCAGAACCTTTCGCCATCGGCCTTTAAGCCCAGGAATGTTCGATCCGGCTCCCTCTGCGACTCGCCGTTCATAATTCGTTCGTGGCGTCCCTCTCTCACGGATTCCGGTGCCAAAAAGGCCACCGTCGATTCCAGCGCCAAAACCGAGTCGACCGAATCGTACCCGTAAACATCCGCGAAAGACTGATTGGCGTACAGCGGCTTGCGATTGCGGTGAATCAAAATCCCTTGCGTCGAATTATCGATCAAGCTGCGGAATTTCCGCTCGCTGGCGCGAATCGCATCCTCGGCTTTTTTGCGTTCCGTAACATCGACGCGAACGGAACAAACCGCCGGCTTCCCGTCCCAAAGAATAATAAAAACATGCTTGTCGACCCAAAACTCGCTGCCGTCCTTTTTAAGACCCCGGTATTCCAGATCGTAAGCCTGATTCATCGTCAGGGCCGATGAATGACGCGTTGCTCTCCTGAATTCGGGCGCGATCAAGGCACGCGCATCGTCCAGCGCCATGATTTCCTCGACGGAATCGTAGCCGTACATTTCCGCCAAGGCTTGGTTGGCATAGAGAGAATGATGATCGATATGAATGAGAATGCCCTGATTGAACGAGTCGAAGAGCGTCCGAAAACGCTGTTCGCTTAACCGTAAAGACTCTTCTTTCTTCCAGCTTTCGGTAACATCCCTTACCGTTCCCCGAACGCCCAGAAAAGCCCCCGTCTGATCGTGAAATACCGGCAGCGCGCTGATTAAGAAATATTTTTTTTCGCCGTTTTTATGATTGGCGAAAAACGTCACGTCTCTGAAAGGAGACCGCCAATTGGGTTCGATACTGTTTCCCGTTGATGACCGAAAATCGCCGAGCTGCCGGAATTCCTTCCCCAGAAGTTCGACGGGTTGATAACCGAGATGATCGAACACGCGCTGGGATAAATATGTCAGCTTATACTCGGCATCCGTTTCCCACACCCAATCCGACACCAAACGCGTGATGTCGTTGAGCCGCCGGCGTAATTCACCGATCTGTTCATTATGATTCTGCTGAAAATCGCCGCCGTCAGCCGCCGTTTCGGAATCGGTTCTATTTCCCGTATGGACTGATGATTCTTTAGGCATTCAACTCCAATTCGCGGATTGCGGCGAGATAATCGGAATCTCGTTGCCACATGCGAAGCACCTTCATGGCGGCTTGTTCGGTCATCTTATCGTACAACGTCTCGATATGGCGAGCTTCCCGTTCATGTTTTTTCTTATCTTCGGGCCTGGCCTTGCGGGAAAGGCTAAAAATCAACAAAAAATCCTTTTTCGGCATTTTCGCGGCTTTACAGGCAATTGCCAGGCCATCGCCACCGGGCTCGAAAACAATCCGCTTAACGAGAGTTTCGCGCAACCCGGTCAGTTTGGCGAACAAAGAAAGGAACAAGGTCACTTCGCCGGCCCGCAGCGCCGCCAGCAGCATGTCCGGAGTCGCTAAATTTTCCTGCTCCAGACTCTGGACCAACTCGGCGGTCTTGCCGCCATTCCCGCCGACTCCATGCCGCGATGACGCTTCGGCCTGAAGGGCCGCGACTTTTTCCATTAAGTCGTCAACGGTCGATTTATCCAGCTTAAAATTATCGATAATGAATTTACGCAACGCCGCGGAAACCCACAGAAACATCTTCTTGGCCAAGGAAACATCCAGTTCATCGCGACGCAAGATCGGCTCCTGAAAACTATCGACCCGCCTTGATTGCTCGACGAGATATTCCATAGTCGATTGCGATATTCGGGAATTTTTGTTTTCCAAAAGCGTGCGAATGACACTTTCGTTGCCGGCTTTCACCAATACGTCGCTGACGCCTTCGCTCAATTGAGACCGTATCGCGATCGCCAATTGATGCTCCAGCGTTCGATGACTGATAATTTCGATCAGTTGAAAATCCTGCAAAATTTTGCTTTTACTGAGAATCGGAAACGCAACTTCCACCTCGTCGTTTGCAAGGGCATTCGCAAGGCCGCTCGGCAGATCGGCTATCTCCGCTATGGCTTCGCTGAGTTTTTTGCGAACAGATTTCTCGACATCGACGATAATCTTGTGAAGAATATCGAACATGAGGGCGCGTTCGCGTTCCGTCAGAATGCGTCCGCTTTCCAAGAATAAATCGGATATTGTAGCGGCGAGATTTGTTCGGCCTTCTTTAGATTTTTGCGACGCCAGCCGGAACAGTTCTTCTGCGTCCAATATTTTCGTCATGTTTTGTGATCACCATTCTAATGCCGGTAAATTCATTACGATTATTACAACATATCCGTTATGGTTAAATGACGAACAACCATATCCATCACGCCGCCGAAACGATTTCAAAAATGAGCCGTCCTTGAAAACCGGTTCAACGGTTCTCCTCGGAAAGCAAATAACCTACCCCGCGCAAGGTATGGATATTGATGGTCGCCCCGGCATTCAACAAACGCTTTCGTAATCTTGAAATATGGACTTCAACGGAATTCGACGCGACTTGTTGTTCGAACCCGTAAATCCGATCCTCGAGCACGTCCTTGGGAACCACGCGGCCGTGACGGCGCATCAACTGTTCCAAAACGCCCATTTCACGCCGGGATATCGAAATCGGCTGTTCGCTGACGCAAACTTCGCGCGCCGTCGTATCGAATGAAACATTTCCGGCCGTCAAGGTCACGCCGAGCGCGCCGCCCGGTCTGCGCATCAGCGCCCTCATCCGGGCCACCAGTTCTTCCATGGCGAATGGTTTCAGCATGTAATCGTCGCCGCCGCGGTTCAATCCCAGCACCCGGTCCTCGACGCCGTCGCGCGCCGTCAGGATCAACACGGGAATCGCGCTCCCCTGTTTGCGCAGGCGCCCCAGAAGTTCAAGGCCATCCCCATCCGGCAAACCCAGATCGAGAACGACGACATTGTATTGAATGGTTTCCAGGGCGGCTTCGGCTTCGCTGACCGTACCGAACAAATCGATCGTGAACCCCTCGGCCGACAATCCCTTTTTTATGAAACTGCTCAAACGTGCGTTGTCTTCGACCAACAACACTCGCATTTCGGTCTTGCCCCAATTACCCTGTCAGTTTTTTAAGCGGAAATACGCTCAACCGACGTTTAGAAATTATTATCTCGATTTTACCTGAAGGCAGGGGCTGCTTCAATTGATACAGATCAAGAATAAGCGTGATATTTCAAGTAATTAAGTTAAATATATTGTCATATTCCGTTATTCGGCGCGATATCGAACCCCAAGCTTCGCCAGGTTTCCGCCATATAGTCCGGCAACGGGGCTTCAATCGAAATCATCCGCCCATCGGCCAGCGGCAGGGAAATCGCCCGGGCATGGAGATGAATTTTCCGGGCCGCCATGATTCCGTCCAAAAAAGCCCCGCCGCCGCCGTATTTGCCGTCTCCGAGGATCGGGGTCCCGATTTCCGCGCAATGAATGCGCAACTGATGCGTCCGACCCGTCAAGGGCTCCAGTTCCAGCCAAGCGGCGCGGCGCCCCGCATGGTCGATAACGCGATAGAGCGTTTTGGCCGCCTTGCCGCCCTCCGGGTCGGCCGCCATCCGTTCGCCGTCCGGGCGCTTTCCTTTCGTCAAGGCGGCCTCGATCACGCCGCTCTTGAGTTTGGGAACCCCGGCCACGATGGCCCAATAAAGCTTATGGACATCCCGCGTCCTGAAGGCGCGCGTAAGGTACGCCGCCGATTGCCGGGTGCGGGCCAACACCAAAACCCCGGACGTGTCCTTGTCCAATCGATGGACCAAGCGCGGCTTTTCCTTTGCGTCGAAACGCAAAACATCGAGCATCCCATCGAGATGACGGTGAGTTTTGCTGCCGCCTTGCACGGCCAACCC
This sequence comes from Rhodospirillales bacterium, assembly GCA_040904505.1. Classification (GTDB taxonomy): domain Bacteria; phylum Pseudomonadota; class Alphaproteobacteria; order Rhodospirillales; family CALINB01; genus CALINB01. The sequence goes on from JBBDTH010000130.1 coordinate 11,113, forward strand.
CGGCGGTTTGTCGATTACGATGACGTCGTCGTCCCGGTACAAAACCGCTTCGAGCAAGGCCGCGCGCTCGGCCTCGCCGACGGCCAGGGACGGGGCCGAGGATTTCTTCGCGTCGGGCGGCCGGTCGTCGGCGCCGGGCGGAACGCGAATGACCTGCCCGGGAACCAGCCGCACGCTCGCCTTGGCCCGTTTACCGTCGACCCGCACCTGCCCGGTACGAAGCCATTTCTGCAGCCGAGCATGGGTCACGCCGGGGAAATGCTGCTTGAACCAGCGGTCCAAGCGCAGATCGGCATCGGCCGGCTGAACGCTGCGTTGACGGACGCCCGTCATGTCAAAAGAAAACGGAATAGCCGCAGCCCGAGCATGAACGCGGCGATGGCCAAAACCACCGACGCGGCGATGTACACGGCCGCGGAAGCGGTTTCGCCGCGCTCGAAAAGATAGACGACATCGAGAGAAAACGCCGAAAACGTCGTAAAGGCCCCGAGTAGACCGACGACCAAAAATGCCCTCGTTTCCTGGCTGACCGACCACGACAGCGCCATGATTTCCGTCAGCGAGCCGAGAATGAAGGAGCCCAGGATATTGACGATCAAGGTTCCGTACGGGAACGTGAACCCCAACCAATGGCCGGCTTGGCTGACGACGAAATAACGGCCGAGCGCACCCATGGCGCCGCCGGCGGCGATGAACAGGATCATCTTCATGGTTGGCTCACTCATCCTCACGTTTGCCGCCGATGTCGCGGCGCAATTTGTCCCAATAGGCGATCCGCTTGGCGACCTCTTTTTCGAATCCCCGCGCGCCGGGCGCGTAAAAGGCGCGGCGCGGCATTCCGTCGGGAAAATAATTCTGCCCGGAAAACCCCTCTTCCGTATCGTGATCGTAGGCATAACCGTCGCCGTAGCCAAGATCGCTCATCAACGCCGTCGGGGCATTCAGGATATGCTTGGGCGGCATGAGCGAACCCGACTCCTTGGCCGCCCGCATCGCCGCTTTTTCGGCCTTGTAGGCCCTGTTCGACTTCGGCGCCGTGGCCAGGTAGATCACGCTCTGGACCAACGCCAGCTCGCCTTCCGGCGAGCCGAGACGCTCATAGGCCTGCCAGGCGCTTAAGGTCTGCGTGAGCGCCTGCGGATCGGCCAGGCCCACGTCCTCGCTCGCGAACCGCAACAGCCGACGCGCGATATAATGCGGGTCCTCGCCGCCGACGATCATGCGGGCGAACCAGTAAAGCGCCGCGTTGACGTCGGAGCCCCGCAAGGACTTATGCAAGGCACTGATGAGGTTGTAATGGCTTTCCTGGCTTTTATCGTAAAGCGGCATGCGCCGTTGAACGACCTCGGCCAATCCTTGCGTATCGAGCGCCGGCTTCGCCGGCAGATCGAACAGGATTTCGGCCATGTTCAAAAGATACCGGCCGTCGCCGTCGGCCATGGCGCGCAAGGCCGCGCGGGCATCGGCCGTCAAAGGCAACGTACGCGACGTTTCCGTCTCGGCCCGGCACAACAATTCCTCGAGGGCGGTGTCGTCCAAACGGTTGAGCACCAGAACCTGGCAGCGCGACAACAGTGGCGGATTCAACTCGAACGACGGGTTCTCGGTCGTGGCCCCTACCAGCACCACGGTGCCGTCCTCGACGTAAGGCAGGAAACTGTCCTGCTGGGAGCGGTTGAACCGGTGGATTTCGTCGACGAACAGAAGGGTTCCCTGCCCCATTTCCCGGCGCTTGCGCGCCGCGTCGAATATCTTGCGCAAATCGGCCACGCCCGAAAATACGGCGGACAGCGGCTCGAAAATCAACCGCGTCGTGCTCGCCAGAAGCCGGGCGATGGTGGTCTTGCCCGTTCCCGGCGGCCCCCACAAAACGATGGACGTCAATTTGCCGGACTTGACCATGCGCCCGATCGGCCCTTCCGGATCGAGCAGATGATGCTGGCCGACGACATCGTCGAGGGACTGAGGCCGCAGCCGGTCCGCCAGCGGATGCGGCGCCTGCGATTCGAACAGCGTGCTCACCGGCCGATAACCAGGTTCATGGGCTTATCCCCGCGCACCAGCGTGACGCGCCATTCGCTCATCTGAACCGCCATGATGCGCTTCAAATTCTCGACGGTGCGAACCTTCTCGCCGTTGATTTCCTCCACCATGTCGCCCGGCTGAAAAAACCGGCTCGCGGGGCTGCCCCGGCGCAACTTCATGATGGCCACGCCTTGCCGGAATCCGGCCAACCCCAACTCGTCGGCCAACGCCGGCGACATATTCGCAACGACGGCCCCCGAAAGCGGGTGCACGCCTTTCAGCTCCGTAATATTGCGCGGCGGATCTTCCGGCGGTTGCTGCGCCGTGAAGGAAAGCGTCATTTTCCGGCCTTTGCGCAGGATCGTTACATCGGCCTTCTTGCCCAAGGTAAGCGTGGCGATCCGGTAATCTAGCGCCTGCGGATCGTTTGTTTCCCGCCCATTGATCGCCACGATGACGTCGCCGATACGCACCCCGGCCCGGTCGGCCGGCCCGCCCTTATACACTTCGTTCACCATGACGCCCTGCGGCCGCGACAGCCCGAGCGATGCCGCGATATCGGCCGTCACCGTCTGCCCCCAGGCGCCGAACCACGGCCGGACCAAACGCCCGCCCTTACCCAATCCGCTGACGACCGCCCGCACCATATTGGCCGGAATCGCGAACCCGATCCCGTGCGAACCGCCGCTTTGCGAGAATATGGCCGTATTGATGCCGACCAAACGACCATCGAGCGTGACCAGCGCGCCGCCGGAATTGCCCGGATTGATCGCGGCGTCCGTCTGAATGAAATACGTCGGTCCCGACTCGCCGACCTTGGTCCGCGCCACCGCCGAAACGATCCCGCTGGTCACGGTCTGCCCGACGCCGAACGGGTTTCCGATGGCCAGAACCAAATCGCCGACTTCAAGTTCATCCGAATCGCGCAGAGTCAAAACCGGCAGTTTTTCGGCCCCGACCTTGACCCGCAACACGGCCAAATCGGTCCGCTCGTTCGAACCGACGAGTTCCGCTTCGAATTCGCGCCGGTCGGGCAACACGACGATGATTTCGTCGGCGCCGGCGACCACATGGTGGTTGGTGATGATCAAGCCGTCGCTTTGGATGATAACGCCGGAACCGAGAGAATTCTGAATCCGGCGCTCGGGCTCGTCGAATCCGAAGTTCTCGCCGAAAAAGCGCCGGAAAAAAGGATCCTCGAAAAGCCGCGAAAACCTACGGGTTTGAACCACTTTTCGGCTGTAAATATTGACGACCGCCGGCGCGACTTTCTTGACCAGGGGCGCGAACGACAGTTCGACCTGCGCGCGCGACGCCGGTAAAGCCTTATCCGCCGACCATACCGGCGGCCCCGAAAGCACGGCGTAAAAAGCGAAAACCCAAATCAGAAGGCGCGGCACCTGAAATTTTCCGATCATACCCAATCCGTAAGCAAGGCGATGAAGACGATAGCGGCAATAATTCAGAGGCTTGGACAGTGTATCACGGCCCAACGAAAAGGGGCAGCACACCGGCTGCCCCCTAAATCTTTTCACGCCCGGTTTCCCAGCGTTCGGTATCGTTATTCCGGGGCTCCGGCCGTCGCGGCGGTTTCGGCTTCGACACGCGCTTTGTCGTCGGCGCCCTTCGCCTCCGGATCACGATCGACAAGTTCGATGATCGCCAGCGGGGCATTGTCCCCATACCGGCGGCCGGCACGAAGAACGCGGGTATAGCCGCCGTTTCTCTCCTTGTAGCGTTCCGCCAAAGCGGCGAACAGCTTCCGCAACACCTCGTCGTCGCGTACGATGATCGAAGCCTGACGGCGGGCGTGCAACGTGCCGCGCTTGGCTAGCGTGATCACCTTTTCGGCCACGCGGCGCAATTCCTTGGCTTTCGGCAAGGTTGTTTTGATCTGCTCATGCTTCAACAGCGATGTCGTCATATTGGCGAACATCGACTTACGATGTGAGCCTGTGATGTTGAGCTTCCGACCGCTCATCCGGTGCCGCATTGTATTCCTCCAAACTTCGCTTAAGGGTAGGACTCCTGCCCTTAAAACGGCTCCTCAAGTTTTTTAGCCAAATCTTCGATGTTTTCCGGCGGCCAATTGGGAATTTCCATCCCCAGGTGCAACCCCATCTGCGAGAGCACCTCTTTAATCTCGTTAAGCGACTTCCGGCCGAAATTCGGCGTGCGCAGCATATCGGCTTCGGATTTCTGAACGAGATCGCCGATATAAATGATGTTGTCGTTCTTGAGGCAATTCGCCGAACGGACCGACAACTCGAGCTCATCGACCTTGCGCAGCAGGTTGCGGTTGAAGGGCAGTTCTTCGTGCTCTTCCACTTCCTTAACCAACTGCGGCTCTTCGAAGTTGATAAAGAGCTGGAGCTGGTCCTGCATGATGCGCGCGGCCAGGGCAACGGCGTCTTCCGGCGTCACCGCACCGTTGGTCGTCACCTCGAGGGACAGCTTGTCATAGTCGGTCGCTTGACCGACGCGGGTGTTCTCCACCTTATACGTGACCTTGCGGACCGGCGAGAAGACGGCATCGATCGGGATCAGACCGATCGGCGCTTCCTCCGCACGATTTAGACCCGCCGGCACATAGCCTTTGCCCATTTCGACCGTCAATTCCATCGATATCTTGGCGCCCTCGTCGACCGTGCAAATGACCAAATCCGGGTCCATCACCGTGATATCCGGCCCGGTTTGAATCATGCTGGCCTTGACCTCGCCCGGCCCCTCGAACACCAAGGACATCCGCTTCGAGCCCTCGGCGTCCATGCGAAGCCCCAACCCCTTGATGTTGAGGATAATGTCGGTCACATCTTCGCGGACGCCCGGAATCGTCGAAAATTCGTGGAGAACGCCGTCGATCTGCACCGACGTCACGGCACCGCCTTGCAGCGAAGACAGCAAAATACGGCGCAGGGCATTGCCCAGCGTCAGGCCGAAACCGCGCTCGAGCGGTTCGGCAACGATGGTTGCCGTACGTGAAGGATCGCCGCCGGGGACAATGTCCAACTTAGTCGGTTTAATCAGCTCTTGCCAGTTTTTCTGAATCACGAGAGGAACCTCACGTCTAAAAATTCAAACGGTACGACCATATGGCCAATTCGTTCAGTCGATCCGGCGACGAACACGCAACCGGTCCAGACAAAAGCCGTTGCTTTTGCCTTATGATTAACTACACCCTGCGGCGTTTGCGCGGACGGCAGCCATTATGGGGGATGGCCGTGACATCGCGGATCGCCGTGATCGTAAAGCCGACGGCCTGCAACGCGCGTAAAGCGGATTCGCGGCCCGAGCCCGGTCCTTTGACTTCGACTTCGAGAGTCTTCATGCCGTGTTCCATTGCCTTCTGACCGGCAGATTCACCGGCCATTTGGGCCGCGTACGGGGTCGATTTCCGCGATCCCTTGAACCCCTGACTTCCGGCCGAGGCCCAGGAAATCGCATTGCCCTGTGCGTCGGTGATCGTCACAACGGTGTTGTTAAAAGACGCATTCACATGGGCAACGCCGGAAACAATGTTTTTCCGTTCGCGGCGCTTGGGACGCTGTGTCGTTGGTTTTGCCATCGATGACCTTTAAAATACTTCCTAATGAAACAAACTTATTTCGTTACCTTCTTTTTACCGGCGATCGTTTTAGCCGGTCCCTTGCGGGTTCGGGCATTGGTATGAGTCCGTTGCCCGTGAACCGGCAATCCCCGGCGATGGCGCAGACCGCGATAGCAGCCCAGATCCATCAGCCGCTTAATATTCATCGCCACTTCCCGGCGCAAATCGCCCTCGACCTGATAATCGGCATCGATCAATTCGCGAATGCGCAACACTTCGTCATCAGTGAGCTGATTGACGCGCCGCTCATCGGGAATATTGGTTTTCAAACAAATTTCCTTCGCTTTCGTCCGGCCGATGCCGTGAATATAGGTCAAGGCGATCTCAACCCGTTTTTGCGTCGGAATATTTACACCCGCGATACGTGCCAAAGCCGTAACTCCCTTTCAAACTCGGTTAAATTCGAAGAATTGACCCGCGGGGACTCAAAAGAGGCCGGATTATAGGCACTTACGCCCCTAAGTCAACTCACTGAAGCTTAACCGATGATCTCCTCTAATTGTGCCGTAACCTCGTCGATGGCGGCCATGCCGTCGACGCTCTCTACCACGCCTTTTTTGCCGTAAAAATCGATAATTGGGGCCGTTTGGTCGTGATAGGCCTTCAATCTGGCCCGGACGGTCTCCTCGTTATCGTCGGCCCGGCGCGTAAACTCCGTGCCGCCGCATTTATCGCAAACCCCCTCTTTTCTGGGCTTCTGGAAGGTTTCATGATACCCGGCCCCGCAGCGAGCACAGGTAAAACGGCCCGTAATCCGCTCGACCATGGCATCGTCATCGACCTTCAGCTCGATCAAATGGTCGATTTTCAGGCCTTTTTCCGTCAGCATCGTATCCAGGGCCTCGGCCTGGGGGACGGTCCTCGGAAATCCGTCCAAAATGAACCCTTCGGCGCAATCCTCCTCGTCGATCCGCCCGGATATCATGTCGACGATCATGGTATCGGGAACCAGCTTGCCCGCGTCCATAACCCCTTTGGCTTCCTTGCCGAGGGCGCTGCCCGAGGCCACTTCGGCCCGCAGCATATCGCCCGTGGACAGCTGAACGATGTGATACCGCTCTTCGAGGCGCTTGGCCTGCGTCCCCTTCCCCGCACCCGGAGGTCCAACCAATATCACGTTCATCACCGTCGCCCTTTCAACTTCGCCTTCTTGATCAATCCCTCGTATTGGTGCGCCAAGAGATGGGATTGAACCTGGGCGACGGTATCGATGGTTACGGTTACGACGATTAGCAAACTGGTTCCGCCGAAATAGAACGGAACCGAATATTTCGAGATCAGGATCTCCGGCAGCATGCAAACCAGTACCAGGTAGATCGCACCGATCACGGTCAATCGGGTCAGCACCCAATCGAGGTAATCCGCCGTGTTTTTGCCGGGCCGGATTCCCGGAATGAAGCCGCCGTATTTTTTAAGGTTATCCGCCGTATCGATCGGATTGAAAACGACGGCGGTATAGAAGAACGCGAAGAAGGCGATCAACGAAGAATAAACGAAGAGATAACCCGGCTGGCCCCGGCCCAGAAACGCCGTCACGGCGCCGAGCCATTCCGGTCCGCTGCCCGCGGCAAATCCCGCGATCGTCAACGGCATCAACAGGATAGCGCTCGCGAAGATCGGCGGGATCACGCCCGCCGTGTTGAGCTTCAACGGCAGGTGCGAGCTTTCGCCGCCGGTCATCTTGTTGCCGCGCTGGCGTTTCGGATATTGAACGATGATGCGCCTCTGAGCCCGCTCGACGAAAACGATGCTCGCGATCACGACGACGGACATGATCAACAAAACGATAATCAGGATCGTCGAAATCGCACCGGTCCGGCCCAATTCCAACGTGGCGGCCACGGCCGTCGGCAGGTTCGCGACGATACCCGCCATGATAATCAGGGAAATGCCGTTGCCGATGCCGCGCGCGGTGATTTGCTCGCCCAGCCATAACAGGAACATCGTGCCGCCGACCAACGACACCACGGTCGTAAAGCGGAAGAAGACGCCGGGGTCGATCACCGCGGACCCGCCGCCCGTACTCATGCCCTCGAGGCCCATCGAAATACCGTAAGCCTGCAGAATCGTAATAAAGACGGTCAGGTATCGGGTGTATTGATTGATTTTCTTGCGCCCGACCTCGCCTTCCTTCTTCATCGCCTCCAGTTTCGGCGATACCGCCGACATCAACTGCATGATGATCGCGGCCGAGATGTACGGCATGATGTTGAGCGCGAAAATCGTCATGCGCTCGAGCGCGCCGCCCGAAAACATATTGAACATGCCAAGGATGCCGCCGGACTGGCGCGAGAAGATGTCTTGCCAGACCTGGGGATCGATGCCGGGAAGCGGGATGTACGTCCCCAGACGGTAGACAATCAGCGCCCCGAGCGTAAACCAGATACGCTTCTTGAGTTCGGTCGCTTTCGAAAAAGCGCCAAAGTTTAAGTTAGCCGCAAACTGTTCGGCTGCTGATGCCATACGCTGGTCTCAATCTCTCGGCGTTATTCGTCGGTGGCGGAGGCTTCAGGGGCCGGCGCGTCGCCACCCTTGTCTCCCGCCGGTGCTGCCTTTTTCGCCTTGGTTTTTTTGCCCTTTTTAGGCCCGTCGGGATCTCTCTTACTCTCGACCGTCACCTTAATCGTGCCGCCGGCCTTCTCGATGGCGGCCACGGCCGATTTCGAGGCCCCGGAAACTTCCAAGGTAACCTTCGCCTTGATGTCGCCCTGGCCCAGAACACGGATCCCGTCGAAGCTCTTGCGCAAAAGCCCGGCCGCACGAAGCACGTCTTCGGTGATCGGTTTGCCCGAATCGAGCTTGCCCGAATCGACGGCCTTCTGCAGCTCCTGCAGGTTGATCACCGCATACCGGGACTTGAAATGGTTATTGAAGCCCCGTTTCGGCAAGCGCCGGTACAAGGGCATTTGACCGCCCTCGAAGCCGCGCAAGGCCACGCCGCTGCGCGCCAACTGGCCCTTATGACCGCTGCCGGCGGTTTTACCCTTGCCCGAGCCGATTCCCCGGCCGACACGGGTTTTGGCGGCGTGAGCACCGTCGTTATCGCGAATTTCATTCAACTTCATGATCGTGCCTAAACCTTATTTCCTCGCGCCGTCCGGCCTAATCCTCGACGCGGACCAGATGATGCACCTTATTGATCATGCCGCGAACCGACGGCGTATCCTCGAGCTCACGGGTCCGGTGCATTTTGTTCAGCCCCAGCCCCTTCAAGGTCGCCCGTTGATCCCCCGGACGCCCGATCGGGCTGCGGATTTGCGTGACTTTAAGCGTCTTTTTCTCCGCCATGGCCTATTCCTCGCCGCTCGATGCCTGGGCAACCGCCGCCGGGCCGCGGCGCGAAACGATCTCGCCGACCTTCATGTTCCGGCGCGCGGCAACGGTGCGCGGGGAATTTATTTTCTTCAACGCATCGAACGTTGCCTTGATCATGTTGTAGGGGTTCGCCGTTCCGACGGATTTCGCCACGACGTCATGAACGCCCATCGTTTCGAAAATCGCCCGCATCGGACCGCCGGCGATCACGCCCGTGCCCGGAGGGGCCGTCCGCAGGACGACCTTGCCGGCGCCGAATCGGCCCTTGACGTCATGATGCAAGGTCCGGCCGTCGCGCAACGGTACGCGGACCATCGAGCGTTTGGCCTGATCCGTCGCCTTGCGAATGGCTTCCGGCACTTCGCGGGCCTTGCCGTTGCCGAAACCGACCCGGCCATGACCGTCGCCGACGACGACCAGCGCCGCGAACGAAAACCGCCGGCCGCCCTTGACGACCTTGGCGACGCGGTTGATGTGCACCAAACGGTCGTTGATGTCGGAATCTTCGTTGCGGTCGCGGTCCCCGCGTTCCCGGTCGCGCCCACGGCCGCGTCCGCGTCCGCGCTCGCGGCCGCCCGGCGTATTATCACGTGTCGGTTTATCGCGCGTCGGTGCCTGTGCCATTCCGGCCCTCCTTAAAACGCAAGACCGCCGCTGCGCGCGGCTTCGGCCAATGCCTTGATACGCCCGTGGTAACGGTAGCCGCCACGGTCGAAAACGACGTTCTGAACACCCGCGGCAAGCGCACGCTCGGCAACGAGTTTTCCAACCTCGCCGGCGGCGGCGATATCGCGGCCTGATTTCAATTTAGCGCGCAAATCCTTATCCATCGTGGATGCCGCCGCCAGGGTAACGCCCTTGATGTCGTCGATCACCTGGGCATAGATGTGGCAGTTGGAACGGAACACGGAAAGACGCAGGCGCCCTCTATTCCGCCGGGCAACCCGCGAGCGGTTACGTTTGGTGCGGCGCTCGAACAACTCTTGAGGTTTTGCCATGGCTTATTTCTTCTTCCCTTCTTTACGCAGGATTTGCTCGTCGGCGTATTTAACGCCTTTCCCTTTGTAAGGCTCCGGCGGGCGGTATCCGCGAATCTCGGCTGCCACCTGGCCGACTTTCTGACGGTCCATCCCCTCGATCGAAATGTGCGTTTGATCGGCACATTGAATTTTGATCCCGTCCGGAATGGGGTAATGAACGTCGTGGCTGAATCCCAGCTGCAAAATCAGGTTCTTACCCTGCACCTGGGCGCGGTAGCCGACGCCGCTGATCTCAAGGTCCGTCTTGAACCCTTCCGCCACGCCGACGACCAGGTTGTTGATCACCGTGCGGGCGGTCCCCCACATCTGGCGGGCACGCCCGGTATTGCCGCGCGGCTTTACGACAATCTGCCGATCCTCCTTCAGAATCTCGACTTCAGGCATCAAGACCGCCTGGAGCTCGCCCAGCTTGCCTTTCGCCGTGACCCGCTGGCCGGCGACTTCCACATTTACCCCCTCGGGGATAACGACGGGCGATAGACCGATACGCGACATGATACTTAACCTTCGACTCTCAAACTCTTTAGAAAACTTGACACAAAACCTCGCCGCCGACGTTCTGGGCGCGGGCTTCGGCGTCCGACATCACGCCGCGCGGCGTGGACAGGATGGCGATGCCGAGACCATTGTAAAAACGGGCAAGATCCTTGATCTTCGAATACACCCGGCGGCCCGGTTTCGACACCCGGCTGATTTCGCGAATGACCGGATCGCCTTCATGGTATTTCAGCTCGATCTTGATTTCCTTAATGCCCGGGCGCACGTCGTATTCCGAAAACCCGCGAATAAACCCTTCGCGCTTCAGCACTTCGAGCACGCTCATCCGGAGCTTCGACGCCGGCGCGCTGATGGAATCCTTGCGTGCCCGCTGACCGTTACGGATACGGGTCAACAAATCGCCCAAGGGATCAGTTAATGACATTCAACTCTCTCCCTTACCAACTCGACTTGATCATGCCGGGGATCTGACCGTTCGATCCCATATCCCGCAGCGCGATCCGCGAAAGCTTGAACTTCCGGTAATTGCCGCGCGGGCGGCCCGAAAGCAGACAGCGCAACCGAATGCGGGACGGCGCGGAATTACGCGGCAGAGTGGCCAATTTCATCATGGCCTGAAAACGATCTTCCGGAGATAATTCCTTATCGCGCATCTGCGCCTTCAAGGCGCTGCGCTTTACCGCGAACCGGCGCGATAAGCGCTCCCGCTTCTTGTTCCGCTCGATAGAACTCTTTTTAGCCATTCACTATTTCTCCCGTTCCCGGCTATATGCCGTCGAAACCATCTTAAGCGTCCGCACCCGACGGTGCGGGCTCGTCAGAGTCAGTCTTGTTTTGTCCTTTCGCCACCCCGGTAATTCCCCGGAACGGCATGCCTAAACCGAGCAGCAAAGCGCGAGCTTCGTCGTCCGTCTTTGCGGTCGTGCAAATAATGATATCCATGCCGCGAATCTGATCGACCTTATCGTAATCGATCTCGGCGAATACGATCTGTTCTTTCAGACCCATGGAAAAATTGCCGTTGCCGTCGAAACTGCGGGGCGACAAGCCGCGAAAATCCCGAACGCGCGGCAGGGCAACCGTCACCAGCCTGTCTAAAAATTCGTACATGCGTTCGCCGCGCAACGTGACCTTGCAGCCGATCGCCATGCCGTCGCGCAATTTAAAGTTCGATACCGACTTCTTGGCCCGGGTCACGACGGGCTTTTGGCCCGAAATCCGCGTCATATCGCTGACGGCCCCTTCGACCTTCTTGCGATCGTTCACGGCTTCACCGACACCCATATTGATGACGATTTTATCGAGCCGGGGAACGCTCATCGAATTGCGATACCCGAACTGACGGGTCAGATCCGGCTTGATGACGCTCGCGTATTGTTCCAAAAGTCGTGACATCTCTAAAAAACCTTATTTATCAATAATTTCGCCGGAGGCTTTGGCAAAGCGAACCTTGCGGCCGTCCTCCAGGAATTTAAAACCGATCCGCGTGGCCTTGCTCGTCTTCGGATCGACATGAGTCACGTTGGAAATGTGGATCGACGCTTCCTTGTTGACGATGCCGCCCGCGGCGTTCGCCGTCGGCCGGGTATGACGCTTGGCCATATTGACGCCCTGAACGATCACGCGGTCCTCTTTCGGCATAATGCGGATAACTTCACCGGTCTGGCCCTTGCTGCGGCCGCTCAAAACGATCACTTGGTCGCCTTTTTTAATGCGCGCGGCCATCACAACACCTCCGGCGCCAAAGAAATGATTTTCATGTACCGTTTCGCGCGCAATTCGCGGGTAACGGGGCCGAAAATACGGGTTCCGATCGGTTCGCCCTGCGCGTTGATCAACACGGCGGCGTTACGGTCGAAACGGATCGCCGAGCCGTCGGGACGGCGAATGTC
>JBBDTH010000131.1:0-11359 GCA_040904505.1 Rhodospirillales bacterium
AGTTCAAAAAAATTTTCTGCTGTTGATTTAATGGCGCCATCATCAGCAGCTTCAAGTTTGAATGTTTTAGGACTTCCTCTTTTAACTTTTACTGTTGCTTCGAAAGAGCCAACCAACTTATCGCTTTTCAGGTAATAAACTTTTGACCCATCATTAAAATTGATTTCTAAGCTTTTAAAGGGCGTTTTTGCTATATACGTTTTTGCGTTTCTTGTTCTTGTAGGTAGCAAGGCTCGATATATTAAGTTCAGGATCGTAGTTTTTCCTGTGCCATTGTCTCCATATAAAATCAATAATTCTGATAACGTGGATTTCTTATTTTTATTCTTATTGTTTGGAAGCGAATAATCATATCGGCCAAATAGGCCAATTAGATTAATTGAGGAAATATAGAATGGCTCTTTGGTTGGTTTTTTATGCTCTGTCACTTTAAAACTCAGTTTTTAAATTTCAACGGTTGTCAAATATCTATCTGTGCATGAGCTTTGAGTTGATTGGTTTGCCCAAAATAAATTTTAGAGTGATATTAGCACTTGTGCGTTTTGCTATAGTCATGGAATAAAGTATCAATTCTTATGATAATAAAATCAATATATTTTCTTGTATTGAGGGAGTAATTCTGCCCACGATGTTTATGTCAGCCGCAAATTAAAAATTCTGAGCCGATAAATTAAGCCCTCTATTTTTTTATAAACGACATCTGTTAAGTTAAGTCTCAGAATATTAATTTGTAAGATTATGTAATAAAACATTTTTTCAGGGACGCAGGCATAGGTTTACGGTGAATATCGTCAATCTCATCACGCTCGGCCGCTTGCTGGCGAGCCCGGTCGCCATCTGGCTGATCATCAACCATGAGTACACCCTGGCCTTTTGGGTTTTCGTTCTGGCCGGGCTGAGCGACGCGGTCGACGGTTTCATCGCCAAGCGGTTCAACCTGGAGACCGTGTTCGGCAAATACCTCGATCCGATCGCCGATAAGGTCTTGCTGGTCAGCGTTTATATCGCCCTCGGCCAGGACGGCGCGATCCCGGCATGGCTCGTGATTCTGGTGGTGTTCCGCGACGTCATCATCGTCGGCGGGGCGATTTTGTATCATACCATCACGCAATCCCTGACGATCCGGCCGCTGATGATCAGCAAGGTCAACACGGCGGCGCAGGTGATGTTCGCGGGGCTGGTCCTGTGCGGCCATGCCTACGGATTTGCCGACCATTGGGCCATCGGCGCCTTGATTTACGTGGTCGGCGCAACGACGTTATTATCGGGCGGCGCTTACGTCGTCACGTGGTGGCGGCGCGCCGGCGCGGTATCGGAGGTCAAAAAATGAACCCCGCCAAGCAGGCCCGGTACTGGCTCATCGGCTTTGCCGTTTTCATTCTGGTCGTCTACGTGCTGCGCGACGTGCTGCTGCCATTCGTGGCGGGGGCGGGCATTGCCTATCTCCTCAACCCGCTGACGACCCGCTTGCAACAGTGGCGCTGTTCGCGCACGGTCGCGACGCTTCTGATCATGCTGGTGTTCACCGCCGTGGTCGTTGCCGTGATTCTGCTGCTGTTTCCGTTGTTGCAGGGGCAGATCGTATCGTTCGTGGAGCGGGTGCCGGGATACGTCGAAACCCTGCGCCAAAAAGTCGTGCCTTATTTGGAGCATATCTGGCTGTCGTTGTCCTTGTCGCAGGAGCAAGAGCTGAAGGATGCCGCCGGCGAGCAGGCCGGTTCCGCCATCAAATGGGTGGGTGGGGTCTTGAAAAATATCCTGAGCGGCGGCCTTGCCCTGTTCCAACTGATTTCCCTGATCGTGATCACACCGATCGTCACCTTTTATTTGCTGCGCGATTGGGAAAAGATCGTGGTGAAGATGGACAGCTGGGTGCCGAAGCACCATGCCGACACGATCCGCGATCTGGCCCGGCGCATCGACGATACCATTGCCGGTTTCGTGCGCGGTCAAGCGAGCGTGTGTTCCATCCTGGCGCTTTATTACGGCATCGCCCTGTCGGCGGTCGGCCTCGAATTCGGTTTGGTTATCGGCATCCTGGCCGGCTTGATTTCGTTTATCCCCTACGTCGGCGCCTCGCTGGGCTTTTTGGGCAGCGTCGGGCTGGCTTATGCGCAGTTTTCCGAGTTGACGCCGATCCTCATGGTCGGCGGGGTTTTCATCGTCGGTCAGATTTTAGAGAGCTACTTCTTGACGCCGAAGATGGTCGGCGACCGGGTCGGGCTGCACCCGGTCTGGATCATCTTCGCCTTGATGGCGGGCGGCGCCTTGTTCGGCTTTACCGGCATGCTGCTGGCGATTCCGGTGGCGGCGGTGATCGGCGTGCTGGCGCGCTTCGCGATTTCCCGGTATCTCGAAAGCCCGTTGTTCACGGGCGACGGGTCGCCGTAAGGCGAAGACGAAACGACCGAGGACTATCTCGGAAATAAAGGGTGCCGGCGTGTCCGATCCGATTCAACTGACGCTCACCTTCGAGCACCGTCCCGCCTTGTCGGGCGAGGATTTCCTCGTCGCGCCGTGCAACCGCGAGGCCGTGCAATGGCTCGACCGCCGGCTCTCCTGGCCGGGCCCGGTTTTGGTGCTCCACGGCCCGGCGGGCTGCGGCAAGACTCACCTGACGCACGTTTTCCTGGCGCAGTCCGGGGGGCGGGACATCACGGCGGCGGTGCGCGACGGCCGGCAACCCGATGAAATGCTGAGCGAGGCGAGCGCTTTCGTGATCGAGGATGCGGATGCGCTGACGGCGGCGGGACACGCCGAAACGCTTTTGCACCTTTATAATATCGCACGTGAGATCGGCGCTAAAATCCTATTGACCGCCGCGCAACCGCCGTCGCGGTGGCGGATCGCCATCGCCGATTTGCGCTCGCGCCTGAACGCGGCGACCGCCGTCGGGATCGGCGCCCCCGACGACGCGCTGATCGGGGCGTTGCTGGTGAAACTCTTCGCCGACCGCCAACTCAAGGTCGACGAGGACGTGATTCCCTATATGCTCGCGCGCATGGAGCGCTCGTTCGACGCGGCGCGCCGGCTCGTCGACGCCATAGACCGGGCCGCGCTCGAAAAGCGCCGCAACATCACCGCGCCCTTGGTGCGTCAGGTGCTGGAAGCCGAGGGGCCTGATCGGGGCCGTTCGTGAATGGGGTGCAGATAGCCGAGAAATTCGTCGGCAACCGATTGCCAGGAAAACTTGAGGGCGTACGCGCGGCATGGTTCGGGCTTGATCGATAAGGCACGCCGGGCGGCGTCCGCGAGATCGTCCGACAGCACGCCGATGGGCGCGCCGTCGATGACGTCGAGCGGCCCCGGCACCGGGAAGGCCGCGACCGGCACGCCGCAAGCCAGCGCTTCGAGCATGACGAGGCCGAAGGTATCGGTCAGGCTCGGGAAGACGAAAACATCGGCGGCGGAATAGTACCGCGACAATTCCTCGTCGCCGTCGGCGATGAAGAAACGGGTGTTCGGGAACCGTTTCATCAGGGCTTGGCGTTGCGGACCGTCGCCGACGACGACATTGCTGCCGGGAAGATCGAGACCGAGGAAAGCCGGCAGGTTCTTCTCCACCGCGACCCGGCCGACGTACATGTGAATCGGCCGCGGCAGATCGAGATAGGTTTTGCCGTGCGGCTTGAACACGTCGGTATCGACGCCGTGCGACCAGGCGCGCACGTTTTCGAATCCATAATCCGTCAACAGCCGGTGGATGGAGGGCGACGGTGCCAGCACGCCTTTCGATGGCGCATGGAACCGGTGCATGCCGCGATAAAGCCAATCCAGCGGCAGTTTGGTGCGGGCCTGGATGTATTCGGGAAACTTCGTGTGATACGCGGTGGTAAACGGCAGCGCGCGGTTCAGGCAATATTTTCTTGCAAACTGTCCAAGCGGTCCTTCGGTGGCGATATGAATTGCGTCCGGGGCAAAGGCGTCGAGCCGGGCGATGACCCCTTTGCGGGCGAACAGCGCCAGTTGAATTTCCGGATAGGTCGGACAGGGAAACGCGCGGAACTGCGCGGGCGCGATGACGTCGACGGCATGATCGTGCGCCTCGAGCCGCCGGATGACGCTTTCCAGAACCCGGACGACACCATTGCGCAACGGAGACCAGGCATCGGTGACGATGGCGATGCGCATATATGTCTGTTTCCCAACCGGGGAGCATCCCCATATCTTGTGCTATCGGCCATTGTGCCCGGAACGTGTTACAACCTCATGACGATCTCCCCGTCAAACAGGGACGTTCCGGCCTTTATCCGGTGGCGCTAGATCGGATCATGATTTATCGGAAACACCCCTTGGTTCCGATCAACCATGATCTGCTCTAATCGTTGCCGAGATCGTCCGGCCCGTTTAAACAAGGAGAGAGCAACAAATAATTCATCGGGAGGATGACCATGGATCTTGGAATCACCGGAAAGAAGGCCCTCGTCTGCGCGGCCAGCAAGGGGCTCGGCAAGGCATGCGCGACGTCATTGGCCCGTGAAGGCTGCGATGTCACCATCGTGTCGCGCTCGATGGAAAACCTGCAAAAGGCCGCCGACGAAATCAAACAGACAACCGGCAAAACCGTGACGCCCGTCGTCGCCGACCTGTCGAACGAAGAAGGTCGCGCCGAGGCGATCAAGGTATGCGGCGATCCCGATATCCTGGTCAACAACTGCGGCGGCCCGCCTCCCGGTTATTTCCGCGAATGGGACCGGGACGACTGGATCAAGGCGCTCGACATGAACATGATCAACCCGATCATGATGATCAAGGCCACCGTCGACGGCATGATCGCGCGCAAGTTCGGGCGGATCGTCAACATCACGTCGGCGTCCGTGAAGGAGCCGATCAAAATTCTCGGCCTGTCGAACGGCGCGCGTGCCGGCTTGACCGGGTTCTGTGCCGGGATATCGCGCGAGACGATCGCCCATAACGTGACGATCAACAATCTGTTGCCGGGGGGCTTCGAGACCGAGCGGCTGAGGTCCAGCAACAAAGTCCGCGCCGAACGGGCGGGCATCAGCCTTGAAGAAGTCGTGAAGGAACGGCTTGCGGACGTACCGGCGGGCCGTTTCGGCGATCCGTCCGATTTCGGCGAAGCCTGTGCTTTTTTGTGCAGCGCGCAGGCCGGATATGTGACCGGATTGAATTTTTTGATCGACGGCGGCCGGTATAAGGGCGCGGCGTAAGGAACGTCATTAAACCGTCATCAAATTGTCATAACCCAGAGCTTAACTGGCCGCTCCCGATAAATGATGATGTGCGACCATGAGCCAAGACACGTTCCCTGAAGTTTCCTTGGAGGCCCGGATGCCGGGTGCCGACGGATTGTCGCCCGTGCCGATAACCGGCGAGGGTTTTATGGACGATTCCGGGGCGCAGCGGGACTCGAAGGCTCCGAAAGTCAGCGTTCATTCCAAGGAACGATTCATCAACCGCGAGCTGTCCTGGCTTGCCTTCAATTTCCGCGTTCTGGAAGAGGCCGAAAATAAAAATCATCCGCTGCTCGAACGCTTGCGGTTTCTCTCGATTTCGGCGTCCAACCTGAACGAATTCCATATGGTGCGGGTGGCCGGCCTGAAGGGACAGATTCGTGCCGGCGTCCAAACGCCGAGCGACGACGGCCTGACCCCGGCGCAGCAACTGGTTGCGATCAACCGCGAGGTGCGGCGGCTCATGGACGCGCAGCAGAATTGCTGGAGCGGCCTGCGCGAAGAATTGAAGTACGCGGGCATCCATGTCGTGAATCCGGGTGACGTGAACCGGCAGGACCGCGACTGGCTCGAACAGCGGTTCATGGAACACATCTTTCCGGTATTGACGCCGCTGGCGATCGATCCCGCCCATCCGTTTCCGTTTATCCCGAATCTCGGTTTTTCAATGGTGCTGCAATTACAGAGCCGCAAGCCGAAGGAAGTGTTGCGGGCGCTGGTGCCGATTCCGGGGCAGTTGGACCGTTTCGTTCGTTTGCCGGGATCGCCGATCCGGTTCGTCTTGATCGAAGATCTGATCGAATTGTTCATGGGCACCCTGTTTCCGGATTACGAGGTGATCGAGTCGTCCTGCTTTCGCGTGATCCGCGACAGCGAAATGGAAATCGACGAAGAAGCCGAGGACTTGGTTCGGACCTTTGAATCCGCGTTGAAAAAACGCCGCCGCGGATCGGCGATCCGCCTGACCTATCATGGCGACATTCCCGAGGATTTGTTCAAGCTCGTCGTCGAGGAGTTGAAGGTCAGTCCGGAAGACGCCATCGCCGTCGACGGCTTGTTGGGGCTTGCCGATACCAAGGAGATGATCGTCGACGAGCGGCCCGATTTGTTGTTCGAGCCTTTCAATATCCGGTTTCCCGAACGGGTCCGGGATTTCGGCGGGGATGTGTTCGCGGCCATCAAAAAGAAGGATTTCATCGTTCATCATCCCTACGAAAGCTTCGACGTCGTCGTGCAGTTCGTCCGGCAGGCGGCGCAAGACCCGGATGTCGTCGCGATCAAGCAAACGTTGTACCGGACCAGCAACAATTCGCCGATCGTCGCGGCCCTGATCGAAGCGGCCGAGGCGGGTAAATCCGTGACCGCCATGGTCGAGCTGAAGGCGCGGTTCGACGAAGAGGCGAATATCCGCTGGGCGCGCGATCTCGAGCGTGCGGGCGTGCAGGTCGTGTACGGATTCATGGACATGAAGATTCATGCCAAGGTCAATTTTGTCGTGCGCCGGGAAGGCAAGCACCTGCAATCCTACGTGCATTTCGGCACCGGCAATTATCACCCGATCACGGCGCGGATTTATACGGACCTGTCGTTTTTTACCTGCGATCCGGTTCTGTGCCAGGATGCCGCCCGGCTGTTCAACTATATGACCGGCTATGCTCAACCGGCCGCGATGCAGGCCTTGGCGTATTCGCCGCTGACGTTGCGTCAGAATTTGCTGGCATTAATCGAGGCGGAAACCGAAAACGCGAAAGCGGGCAAACCGTCGGGCATCTGGGCCAAGATGAACGCCTTGGTCGATTCGGAGATGATCGATGCGCTCTATCGCGCGTCGGAGGCCGGGGTGCCGATAGAGCTGGTCATTCGCGGCATCTGCTGCCTGCGCCCGGGGGTGCCGGGGCTCTCGGAGACGATCCGGGTGAAGAGCATCGTCGGGCGTTTCCTGGAGCATTCGCGAATCGTTTGCTTCGGAAACGGCCATGCGCTGCCCTCGCGCCATGCCAAGGTCTTTATTTCATCGGCCGATTGGATGCCGCGAAACCTGCGCCGGCGGGTGGAAACCCTGGTTCCGATCGAGAATCCGACGGTCCACGAGCAGGTCCAGAACGAAATCATGGTTGCAAGCCTCAAGGATGAACGGCAAAGTTGGCGTATGAATGGCGACGGAACCTTTTCGAGAGTCTCCGCTGGAAGCGGGTTTTCCGCCCATTCGTATTTCATGACCAATCCGAGCCTGTCGGGGCGCGGAAGCGCCTTGCAAAAGGGCAGGAATGGGGTCAGAAAGAGCGAAGGCGCCTGAACAGAGATCAACTTTGCCGAATCCCGTGACTCTCGAAACCGCAGCATCTTTTCAATTTTCAAAAACACCGAAGAAAACCGTCGAGGGACGAATCGGAGTCGTGGATATCGGTTCGAATACCGTCCGCTTGGTCGTTTACGACGTGCCGCAGCGCTTGCCGTTTCCGATGTTCAACGAAAAGGTCAATTGCCGCTTGGCGAGCGGCCTGCAGGAAACCGGCCGGCTCAATCCCACGGGCGTGAAAAGCACCCTTAAGGCGTTGGGTCGGTTCGTGAAATTGAGCGATGCCATGGGCGTCGAGCGGTTGGAACTGCTGGCGACGGCCGCGGTGCGCGATGCCAGCGACGGATCGCTTTTCGTCGACAAGATCGAGGATGCATTCGGGATTCCGGTCAAGGTTTTGAGCGGTTTGGAAGAATCCCAATTGGCGGCGCTCGGAGTCTTGAACGGCATGCCGCTCGCCGACGGCTTGCTCGGTGATCTCGGCGGCGGCAGCCTCGATCTGGTTGCTTTGAACGAGGGCGGTTTCGGCAAGCATGCCACGATGCCGTTGGGCCATCTGCGGTTGTCCGAGGCGGCTGGGCAAAATCTTGAAAAAGCCCAGGATATTATCGATAAATATTTTGCCGGTTTGCCGCTGCTGGCCGATCTTCAAGGGCGGACGCTCTATGCCGTCGGCGGTTCCTGGCGCAAGATCGCCAAGATCGTCATGGATTACACCCATTACCCGTTGGGCGTCGTCGACAGTTACACGTTGAATCAAAAAACCGCTCTGACTTACGCCCGCCGGATCGCCGGCATGAGCCGGCGGCGCAAGACCGTCGAGCGGCTCGGCGGCAGCCGGGCGGATACGCTGCCGTTCTCAGCCCTGGTGCTGGCGCGTCTGCTCGAAATCGGCCGCCCGAAGCAGGTAATCTTTTCGGGCTTCGGCATGCGCGAGGGGCAAATGATCCGATGCCTGCCGCCGGCGTTGCGCCATCAGGATCCGTTGATCATGGGCTGCATCACCATGGCCGAGCGCACGGCCCGGTTCAGCATCGGCGGTGAGGAATTGGTCGCCTGGATGGCGCCGTTGTTCGATCAGGAGACGCCCGAGGCGTTCCGTTTGCGGTTGGCGGCCTGTATCCTGAGCGATATCGGCTGGTCGCAGCATCCCGATTACCGCGCGGAGCATGTGTTCAATCTGATTTTACGGTTGCCGTTCGCGGGCTTGACCCATCGGGACAGGGCGTTTCTCGCCTTGACGCTGTTCGTCCGTCACGGCGGCGATCTTAAGGATCGGACCGTCGAGTCGATCCGAAAACTATTGAACCAGGCCGATTTAAAGCGCGTCCGTATGATCGGGCTGGCCCTCAGGCTCGCTCATACCGTCTCGGGAAGCGCGCCCGGCATGGTGCGCCAGACCGAACTCAAAAAGGGCAAGGAAAAGCTTGCCTTGAAGGTTCCGAAGAAAAACGGGCTTTTTCTCAGCGCGGCCGTCGAGCGCCGCCTCAAACGCCTGGGGCGCGTCATGGGGCTCAAGGGCACGGTATCCTGAGCGGAGCCGCGGCGCGCGGGCTCCGAAGCCGCCGTTCAAGTCGTATGTTCGACGATGATGGTCTGGCTGTTTTTGACGGCAAGCGCGATATCGCCGCGCAGCAAACGCAGGGCATCCTCGCCGAATACCTTGAACCGCCAGCCTTTCAGCGCGGGAACGTCGGCCTTGTCGGCATAAGCGGCAAGAATTTCGATGTCCTCGCTAGATGCCAGCAGCTTCTGCGCGACTTCGTGTTCGTCGCAGCGCATTTTCAGCAGCACTTTCAGCAATTGCGATGCCGGGCCGATGCCCGAGTGACCCTTCGGGCGGGATCGCGGGCGCGGGCGCTCGTGTTCGGGAACGTCGAGGCCGCGTTTGGCGGCGGCGATGATTGCCTGACCGGCCGAGCCTTCGGCGAATTTATTGCCGAGGCCGCGAATGCGCGCCAGATCGGCGGGCTTCTCCGGCGGATGATGGGCGATCTCGAGGATTTGTTCGTCGCGAATGACCCGGTTGCGGGGAAGGTCGCGCCGGCGCGCCTCTTCCTCGCGCCACGCCGCCAGTTCGCGCAATACGGCCAGGGTTTTCGGGCGGGCGTTACCGCTTTTGATGCGCTTATAGGTTTCATACGGATCGGCATCGTAGGTTTTGGGATCGGTCAGTGTGGCCATTTCCTCGGCGAGCCATTTTTCCCTGCCGTTGTGGCCAAGCGTCTTTCGCAAGGATTCGTAGACGTCGCGTAAATGCGTGACGTCGGCAAGGGCATAGGAAATTTGCCGGTCGCTCAAGGGCCGGGCGGCCCAGTCGGTAAACCGCGAGCCCTTATCGACCTGCCCTTGCGTCAGCTTCGTCACGAGCGTTTCGTATCCGGCCGAGTCGCCGAAGCCGCAGACCATGGCGGCGACCTGCGTGTCGAACACGGGTTCGGGCAGGCGGCCCGAGAGGTGATAGAAGATTTCGAGATCCTGCCGGGCGGCATGGAAGACCTTGAGGATTTTCTGATCGTCGAAGAGCTCGTACAGCGGCGCAAGATCGATCCCCGGCGCCATGGCATCGACGGCCTTGGCGTCGTCGGCGTTCGCGATCTGGACGAGGCAAAGCTGCGGCCAATACGTCTTCTCCCGCATGAATTCCGTATCGACGGTGATGTATTCGGCGCTGGAAAGTTTTTGGCAGAAAGCTTCGAGAGCCGCCGTATCGCTGATCATCGGCATGGGGGCTGCTATACACGAAAGCCCCGCGGGCCGGAAGGAAAAAGGGCGGCGTTTTATAACTCCTTGATCAGCGTCAGCATTTTACTCTTGTGCGCGGCGTCGGGCAGGCGTCCTCGTCCGGCCTGCAGGTTGTCGAGCATGTGCGCCGGTTTGCCGGTGCCGGGAATGACGCACGTCACGGCGGGATGCGCCAGAATGTATTTCAGGAAAAACTGGCCCCAACTGCGGCAATCGAACTCCGCCGCCCAGGCGGGCAGGGGCCGCCCCCGCGTGGCGCCGAACAAGTCGCCGCCTTCATACGGGCGGTTGACGAGGACGGCGACGCCTTTTTCCGCCGCGAGCGGGAGCAGGCGCTCCTCGGCATCGCGCTCGCCGACGGAATACGCCATCTGCACGAAATCGACGGGTTCTTTCTCGATGACGTCCGCCAGGTCGTCGAGGGCCGACGACGTGTAGTGGGTAATGCCGATATAGCGGATTTTGCCGCTTTCCTTCATCTTGCGCAGGGTCTTGAGGTGGGTGCGCCAATCCACGAGGTTGTGAATCTGCATCAGGTCCATGACCTCGGTGCGCATGCGCCGGAACGATTGGTCCATTTGACGGATGCCGCTGTTGCGGCCCGACGTCCAAACCTTGGTCGCGAAGAAGGCTTTTTTACGGGCGCCGAGATCATGGACCAGCTCGCCGGTGACGGCCTCCGCGTTGCCGTACATGGGCGAACTGTCGATGACCGAGCCGCCGCCGTCGATCATGAGCTTCACGACTTCGCGGCGCGGCGCCATTTCGCTTTGTGTGAGCCCGACATCGAAGACGAGCCACGTGCCGAGCCCGATGACCGGCAAGGCTTCGCCGGTTTTGGGGATCGGCCGCGTCAGCAGCGGCAGGGCCGGTATCGGGGCCGCGTTAGCTATGGGCATGCCGGCCGCCAGCGCCGAAACGCCGGTGCCGCCCAGCAGAGTGAGAAATTCGGCACGGGTAAGATCGAGCCTCGGCATTGCCTGTTATCACGCCGTTACGTTTAGAGACTTTCCCAATACTGTACCATCTTTTGACGCTCCTGTGCGCTCGGCATACGGCCGCGCCCGGCCTGCAGGTTGTCGAGCATGTGCTTGGCCTTGCTGGTGCCGGGAATGACGCA
>JBBDTH010000131.1:11459-23394 GCA_040904505.1 Rhodospirillales bacterium
CGGCCTGCAGGTTGTCGAGCATGTGCTTGGCCTTGCTGGTGCCGGGAATGACGCAGGTCACGGCGGGATGTGACAGCACGAACTTGAGGAAGAATTGCCCCCAGCTCGCGCAATCGAAATCCTTGGCCCAGGGCGGCAGTTGCTTGCCGCTGACCTTCTTGAACTGGGACGCGCGCCGCGCGCCGAACGTGCGATTGACGATGACGGCGGTGCCGCGGTCGGCGGCCAGTTGCAGGATGCGTTTTTCGGCGCCGCGGTCGGAAAAGGAATACCCGAGCTGGACGAAATCGAATTTTTCCTTGGCGATGGCGTCCGACAACTCGTCGTACGCATGCGACAGGTAATGGGTGATGCCGACGTAGCGGATTTTGTCTTTATCCTTTAGCTCGCGCAGGGTTTTGAGTTGGGTTTCCCAGCCGATCAGGTTGTGAATCTGGATCAGGTCGATCATGTCGGTTCGCAGCACTTTGAAGGATTCGGCGTTCTCCGCGATGCCGTCTTCCTTGCTTTCCTGGCCGACCTTGGTGGCGAGGAACACTTTCTTGCGGATGCTGAGGTCGGCGACTAGGGTGCCGACGGCCGCTTCGGCCTGGCCATAGGATGGTGCGGTATCGATCACGGTGGCGCCTGCCTCCACCATCGCGCGCAGCACCTCCTTGCGCGGCGCCTGTTCCGCCGGATCGTTGCCGATATTAAAGACGCGCGAGGTGCCGAGTCCGATCACCGGAATCTTTTCGCCGGTCGCGGGAATGGTGCGTTTGAGTACCTCGTTCGATGAAGCCGCGAGGGCGGGGCCGGCCACGGCAACGGCGCCGGCGCCGCCCAAAACTTTCAGAAAGTCGGCACGGGATAGGGGTATCGGCGGGATATTGATACTCATAGATAAATTCTCCATCGGGCAAGTTCCGAAACGGTTCGGGAGTCATACAGGATCGATGGCTCCCGATAGCGTATTTCCAAGGATTAAAGGCTGTCCCAGTACTCTTCCATTTTTTTTCGTTCCTTGGCGTCCGGCATCCGTCCGAAACCCGCGCCGGCGTTATCGAGCATGTGCTTCGGTTTGCGGGTGGCGGGGATGACGGCGGTCACCGCGGGATGGGACAGGCAGTACTTAAGGAAAAACTGGCCCCAACTGTTGCAGAATTCCTTGGCCCAGTCGGGCAGCGCCTTGCCTTGAACTTTCTTGAACACGGCGGCCTTGTTATAAGGCTCGTTGATCAACATGGCGATGCCCTTGTCGGCGGCGATGGGCAAAATCCGCTTCGCGGCATTGCGCTCCATGATCGAATAATTGATCTGGCCGAAATCGAACTTCTCCTTCGAGATGGCATCGGCGAACTTTTCGTGCGCCGAGTCTTTCGAATGGGTGAGGCCGATATATTTCCACCGGCCCGCCGCTTTCATGTCGCGGATCACGGGGTAGTGCGTTTCCCAATCGACCAGACTGTGAATCTGCATCAGATTGATGGAACCCTTGCCGAGAAGTTTCTCCGACATATCGTAGGATTTGAGGCCGTTTTCCTTGCCTTTGGTTCGGACCTTGGTGGCGATCCAGGCCTTGTCCGTGAGGTTGAGCTCGCGCAGGAGATCGCCGACCACGGTTTCGGACTGCTTGTACATGGGCGCGGTATCGATCAGGTTGCTGCCTCGTTCGAACAGAATCTGCAAGACCTGTTTCAGGGGCGCGCGCTCTTCCGCCGTCGGGCCGACATTGAACCGCTTGTAGGTGCCGACGCCGACGACGGGAATCCGTTCGCCGGTGCTCGGAATGGGCCGCGTATGCATCTTGATCGCGGCGTGGCCGGTGCCCACGCCGCTTCCCAGAACGGCGGCTCCGGCGGCGCCGGCGCTCAGAAGTTTCAAAAAATTCGCGCGCGAAACCTGCGGGCCGTTTTGATTGTGCTCGGACATTTTATCTTCCTCCTTGCTTTAAGTTAAAGGCGATGGTGGGTTAAACGCTTTCCCAAAAGGACGCCATTTTTTGCCGCTGCTTGGCGTCCGGCATGCGGCCGAAGCCCGCGGCGACGTTATCCTTCAAATGTTTCGTTTTACCGGTGGCGGCGAGCACGCAAGTGACCCCCGGATGGGACAGCGAGAACTTCAGGAAAAACTGCGCCCAGCTTTTGCAGTCGAAGTCCGCGGCCCAGGGCGGCAAGGGCTTGCCCTTGACCCGGTCGAACATCTTGGCCTTGTTGAAAGGCTTGTTGATCAAGACCGCGATGCCTTTGTCATGCGCCATCGGCAGGATACGCTTGTCCGCGCCCTGTTCGAGGACCGAGTAATTGATTTGGAGAAAATCGACCGGTTCCTTGGCGAGGAATTGTTCGACCTGCTCATGGGCGCGATTTCGCGAATGGGTGATGCCGATGTAGCGGAATTTTCCGGCCGTCTTCCAGTCCCGTAGGACCGGCAACTGGGTTTTCCACCCCCGTAGGCTATGGACCTGCATCAGGTCGATCGGCGATTTGCCGAGCCGCTTGATCGATTCGGCCAAGGACTCGATGCCTTTCTCGCGGCCTTCCGTGCGGACTTTGGTTGCGATGAAGGTTTTTCGGGTTGCGCCGAGGTCGCGCAGCAGGTCTCCGAGCACGATTTCCGACTTGCCGTACGCCGGCGCGGTATCGATCAGACTGCCGCCGGATGCCAGGTACATCTCAATGACCTCTCGCAACGGGGTGCGGGCTTCGGCGCTCATGGCGCGGTTAAACACGCGCGAGGTGCCGAGGCCGAGGATCGGAATGCGCTCTCCCGTGGCGGGGATCGGGCGGGTCGGCAGGGACTGGGCCGCGACGGCGATATCGGGCCAAAGGCTGTTGGCCGATAGCGCGAGACCGGCGCCGCTCAAGAGTTTCAGAAAGTCCGACCGGGAAAACTTCGGATCATGCCCGATGTCGTTAGACATGTGTGAATCCTCCAATAAGACCGTGGGACCATCCCACGGTCGATAAACAGGGCCGGTCGGTTATGCCTTGACCGGCTTCGCTTCCTTCGGCGGTTCGCCCGCCAGGGCCGCGTGCTTGCGTCCCAATAAAACGGCGACGACGCACCCCAAGACGGCGATAGGCACCGCGATGAACGCCATGCTCGATAAACTCATGCCGAGGGCCTTCACGCCGGCGAACGTCCAGCCGCTGAGCACGTCACCGCCGCGATAGACGACGGTGTCGATAAAGTTTTTGGATTTGTATTTTTCTTCCGCGCTCACCACGGTGTAGAGCACTTCACGCGCGGGCCGGGAAATCGCGTAATTGGACGCCCGGCGTAGCGTCTGAAAGACGATCACCGCGATCAGAGACGGGTACAGTCCTAAGGCGATAAAGCCGATGACGCCGACAAGGGGAACGAAAGCGAGGGCCGCCGCCATGCCTAAATACTTCATGAAACGGCCCGTCACGAAAAATTGAGTCAGCAGGGTCAGGATGCTGACGGTGAGATCGATGACGGCGAAGACTTGTGTGCGCTCCGCTTTCGATTCGAAGGCGTCGGCGACGATATGCGCCTGCTGGAAATATAAAAACGTCGAGAGGGCGGTGTAGATAAAGAGATAAAGGCATATCCCTATCAGATACGGCGAGCGGAATACCTGCGCGGCGCCGGTCAGGATGCCGCCGCCGATCAGCTTTTCGCTTTGGGCCTGGCCCGTCGCCTCATAGGCTTCCGCATTCCTGTGCTTCACGACGAGAAGCAGCCTTTGAATGCAGAACAACGCGACGCCGAGCAGGGCGGCGGAGATCAGCAACAGGCTGGCCGTGCCGAGGGTCTTGGCCAGTCCGGCCGTCAAGGCGGGGCCGACCAAGGCGCCGGTGGTGCCGCCGGCCGCGATGAAGCCGAAAAGCCGTTTACCCTGTTCGCTGTTGAACAGATCGGCCATGAAGCTCCAGAAGACCGATATGACGAACAGGTTGAAAACGCTGACCCAGACGAAAAAAACGCGGGCGGTGTAAATCTCGTATTGTTTCGCCTGCAGGGCGAAATAAAAGATCACCAAGTTGACGATGAAAAACCAATAGACCGCCGGCAGAAAAATTCGGCGCGGTAATTTTGCGACGATGGCGCCGAAAATCGGCACGGCTATAAGCATCGTTACGAAGGTTGCCGTGAACAGCCACTGCAGATTGCGCACGCCGCCGGTAAGGCCCATGGCATCGCGCACCGGGCGCAGAACGTAATAGGCGCAGAGCAAACAAAAGAAATAAATGAACGACCATAAAAGGGCGCGAAGTTCTTCTTCGCGGACATCGACGGCGCGTTTAACCCATTCGACGACGGCATTGCTCATGGGGCGGCTTTCTATCGGTACGCGCCAACTCGTTAAGCCGGTCGCTACAAAATGGGGCATTTTAGGAAGCTTCCAAAATGGAGTATACAGCAGAATACCAATGCGGGCGGCTACGCCGGACACGTTTTCGTGAGGGAATTCCAGCATCGAATGTGCTTGAAGATTTTCTTGGCATGGCGGAGTTCGTATGACGTATATGCAAGGGAACTGTTATGCTGCCGATGCACTCGGCACGGGTGGCGATAGATCTTGGAAACGCGAAAGGGAAGCGAATGACAGCGCCGAAAAACCTGATTTATTTTCAATCGGATAATCACAATCGGGATTTTCTCGGCAGTTACGGCCATCCGGCCGTCAGGACGCCCGTCATGGACAGGATCGCCGGCGCGGGCGCGCGTTTCGCCGATACCTATTGCGTCAGCGCGCACTGCTGTCCGGCCCGCGCGGGCATCGCCACCGGGCGCTTTCCCCACGACACCGGTTATTGGGACAACTGCTTCGCCTACGACGGCCGCCGGACGAGCTGGATGCACCGATTGCGCGAGCAGGGTCATGATGTCGTTTCCGTCGGCAAGCTTCATTTCCGCTCGGCCGAGGACGACAACGGATTCTCCGAAGAGATCATCCCGATGCATATCGTCGGCGGCGTCGGCGCGCTGTCGGGATTGCTGCGCGCCGCCGACCGGGAACCGGAACGGATTGAGCACGGCCAAATGTATCTCGACTCGGGCGAAGGCATGACGCCCTATCAGGAATACGATTTCGAAATTACGGAAAAAGCCATCGCATGGCTGCGCGCGCGTACGAAGAAATCGAACAAGCCGTGGGTGTTGGTGGTATCGTACCCGACGCCGCATCCGGCGTTCCTGGTGCCCCGGCGCTTGCTGGACCTTTACGATCCCAAGCACATGCCGCTGCCGGTGCGCTACCGGCCCGGCGACAAGCCGATGCACCCCGGCGTCGAATGCGCACGCGAAAAATACGGTATCCCCGACATGCCCGACGATGACCGTTTGCGCGAGATCGCCGCCGCCTATTGCGCCCTGATCACGCATACCGACGAGCAGATCGGCAAGGTTCTCGCCGTAGCGGAGGATCTGGGTCTCTTTGAGTCCACGCGCGTCCTGTATACCAGCGACCACGGCGAGGCGATCGGCAATCACGGCTTGTTCGGGAAGTGGACGCTGTATGAACATTCCGCCGCCGTGCCGCTGATCATGATGGGCGCCGATATTCCCCGGGGTCGTGTCGTCGGCCAGCTTGCGTCTCATGTCGACTTGTTCCCGACGATCGTCGACAGCGTCGGCGCGCGGCTCAGGGGCGAAGACGGTACGTTGCCGGGGCAATCCCTGTGGCCGGCGATCGAGGGCCGTGAGGCCGCCCGGCCGGTGTTCGCCGAGTATCATTCCTCGGGCTCGCGCAACGGTGCGTTCATGCTGCGCGACGGCGATTGGAAGTTGATCTACCACGTCAATGAGGCCCCTCAACTATTCGATCTCGGCGGCGATCCCCACGAAACCCGGGATTTGATCGAATTGGGGCAGGGCGCGCAACGGGCCGCCGTGCTGGAGGCGAAACTGCGCGCCATCGTCGATCCAGAAGCGGTCGATCGAAGGGCCAAGGCCGATCAGCTGGCGCGGGCCGAGCAACACGGCGGAATCGAATCGATAGCCGCGAAGGGATATTTCACGCATACCCCGACGCCGGGGCAATCGGCCGAAATGCATGCTTAAATTGGCGGGTTTGCGGGCTTAAAATACCGGCACGTGATCTTCGCCATGGAATTGCCTAATTTAAGGGCTAACAATTCCCGCGGTCGGCAAAAACGCGAAAGGACAGGATGAGATGAAACGCTTTACGTATGGATTGGTCGCCGTGTTGGCGATGGCATTATTGATGCCGTCGACCGCCGCTTATGCGGCCGATGACGATACCTACAGTCAGGAAGAGGTTCTGAACAAGGCGCGCGGTTTCTTCGGCGAGACGACCAAGGGACTCGCCAAGGCGGTCGAGAAAGTCTTTCAGGAGAAAGGTCGTCCGAACGCGGTTATCACCGGCGAAGAGGCGAGCGGCGCGTTCGGCGTCGGGGCGCGATACGGCAAGGGTGAGTTGACGAAAAAAGGCGGCGCACCGATCAAGGTCTTTTGGCAGGGGCCGTCCGTCGGATTCGATATCGGCGGCAACGCTTCGAAGGCCTTCGTGCTGGTTTACAACCTCAAGAGCACGGACTCGATCTTCCAGCGCTTTCCCGGCGTAGACGGCAGTTTCTACGTGATCGCCGGCGTCGGCGTGAATTATCTTCAAAGCGGCGATATCATCCTCGCACCTATGCGCACCGGCGTCGGCCTGCGCGCCGGGGCCTCCATCGGGTATCTGCATTTCACCAAGGAGCATTCCTGGATCCCGTTCTAGATCGGATCATGGACAAATTGTCATTTTGCCAGCGTCGGCGGCGATGACTATGATCGGACCATGCGCGTTCTGGTAATCGAAGACGATCAGGAAGCCGCCGGGTACATGGCGAAGGGCCTGCGCGAGCACGGTTACGTGGTCGATCACGCCGCCACCGGGCCGGACGGCCTCGCCATGGCGACGGGGGAGCCGTACGATATCCTCATCGTCGATCGTATGCTGCCCGGCATGGACGGGCTCGTGATCGTCGAGGCCCTGCGTAAAAGCGGCAACCACAGCCCGGTTCTGTTTCTCAGCGCGCTTGCCCAGGTGGACGACCGGGTCAAGGGGCTGCAGGCGGGCGGCGACGATTATCTCACCAAGCCTTATGCATTTTCCGAACTGTTGGCGCGGATCGAAGCCTTGCTGCGCCGGGGTAAGGGCGTCAGCGAAAAAACCGTTTTCAAGGTCGGCGATCTTGAATTGGATCTGTTGACCCGATCGGTCACGCGCGCGGGCCGGAAAATCGATCTGCAGCCGCGTGAATTCAAGTTGCTCGAATTCCTGATGCGTCATTCCGGCCAAGTGGTAACCAGAACCATGTTGCTCGAAGGCGTGTGGGATTATCATTTCGATCCGAAGACCAACGTGATCGACGTTCATATCAGCCGGTTACGTCAGAAAATCGATAAGGATTTCGACGCGTCCTTGCTGCACACCGTGCGGGGCGCGGGATACAGTCTCCGTGAATCTGAGTAGATTTTTCAAAAGTTCCGCGTTTCGTTTTGCCGCGATCTATATGGTCCTGTTCGGCACGTCCGTTTGCGGCGTTCTGGGCTTCGAATACTGGCAGACGGCCCGGGTGATCGGCACGCAGACCGATACCACGATCGAAGTCGAAACCCAGGGGCTGGCCGAACATTACCGGGAGTTCGGTTTGGCGCAGTTGATTTTCGTCATCAAGGAACGGGCGCGCAACAATCCGAATCTGCAAAGCATCTATCTGTTGACCGATCCGAACCTCGCGCCGCTTGCCGGAAATTTGTCGGCCTGGCCGACGCAGGCCGGCGGGTCGCCGTCGTGGTTCGATTTTCGCATCGAAACCACGGACACCAAGGGGAATAAGGTCGAGCGCCCGGCGCGCGCACAAACGTTCGTGCTGCCCGATAATTTTCATCTTTTGGTCGGGCGTGAAATGACCGAACGCCAGCAATTTCAAGCGTTGATCACCAATGCGTTGTTTTGGGGATTAATCTTGACCTTGGCGCTCGGCATGTTGGGCGGGGTTTTAATGAGTCGTCATGTGTTGTCGCGGATCGAGGCGATCAACCGCGGTAGCCGTGCCATTCTCGACGGCGATCTGCAGCGCCGCATGCCGATCTCCGGCAGCGGCGACGAGTTCGACCGCCTGTCGGAAAACCTTAACGCGATGCTCGATCAAATCGAACGTTTGATGGCGGGCATGCGCGAAGTGACCAACGATATCGCGCACGATCTGCGCTCGCCGATCAACCGCCTGCGCAGCCGTCTCGAAGTGACATTAATGAAAGAACCCGGACCGGACGAACTGCGGAGCGTGATGGAGGACACCATCGAGGAAGCGGATACGATCTTGGAAACGTTCAACGCGATCCTCGATATCGCGCTTGCCGAATCGGGCGTGTTACGCGACAGGTTCGAAACCGTCGATCTTTCCGAAGTCGTGCAAGATGTTACCGAGCTGTATGAGCCGCTCGCGGCGGAAAAAAACGAATCCCTGACATGCATGCCCGGCGAGCATCTCACGGTGAAGGGCAATCGGCACCTGTTGTTTCGCGCGCTCGCTAATTTATTGGACAACGCGATCAAGTACGCCCCCGAGCACGGCACGATTTCAATAGAAGCCTCCGCCGAAAAGTCGGGTGTCGTCGTCAGCGTGACCGACAACGGCCCGGGCATTCCGCCGGAGCAACGCGAGCAGGCTCTGAAACGCTTTACCCGGTTGGAAACCAGCCGCTCCGCCGCCGGCAGCGGGCTGGGCCTGGCCTTAGTGGCGGCCATCGCCCGGTTGCACGCCGCCGATCTCAAGCTCGAAGACAACGCGCCGGGGTTGCGCGTCGTTCTGGCGTTTCCGAAAACTCAATAAACTCAATAATGAAAAAAAGGCGGCACCGGCTCCCACACGGGGGGTGTGTGGAAACCGGTGCCAGGGGGGGAGGGAGATTCGATATAGCGCTTTCGGAAATTCCTTTTTCGTTTCGCTTAAGCTTTCCGCAGGCCCCGTTAAGCCTTGCGCAGGCGCATTGCGAAGAAGAGCTCGTTGCCGCGCCGGTTGACCAGGATGAGCACCGCTTTACGCTTTTGATCGCGCGCGGCCTCGATGCCGTGTTTGACGTCGGTCGGGGCGGTAACGGAGTCCTTGCCGACCCGGCGGATCACGTCGCCCGGTACAAGGCCGGTCTCGGCGACGGGGCTGTCCGCCTTGATGTTGAGGACCAGCACGCCCTCGATGTCGTCTGGAATGCGGTATTGCGCGCGCAGTTGCGGGGTCAACGCCGCGAGCGTCATGCCGAGGGTGTTTTCCTTCGGGTCCTTTGGCAGGCTCTTGGCGGCGACCTTCTCTTCGCCGGGCATATCGCCGACGACGACGCCAAGGGTTTTGCGCTCGCCGTTGCGCCAGATGCCTAAAGAGGTTTTCTCGCCGGATCGTTTGCCGGCGACGATCTTGGGCAGCTCGCGCATCTTCTCGACGGTTTCATCGTCGACGGAGACGACCACGTCGCCCTGTTTCAGGCCGGCCTTGGCGGCGGGGCTGTTCGGCTCAACCTTGCTGACCAGCGCGCCGTGCTCTTTCTCGAGCCCCAGGGACTCGGCGATCTCCGGTGTCATCTGTTGGATTTGGACGCCGAGCCAGCCGCGCTCGACGGAGCCTTTTTCTTTCAATTGCGCGATGACCGGCTGGGCGAGCGAGGACGGCACGGCGAAACCGATGCCGACGCTGCCGCCGTTGGGCGAATAAATGGCCGTATTGACGCCGATCACTTGGCCTTGCAGGTTGAAGGTCGGGCCGCCCGAATTGCCGCGGTTGATCGGCGCGTCGATCTGGAGGAAGTCGTCGAACGGCCCGGCGTTGATGTCGCGGCCGCGCGCCGAAACGATGCCGGTGGTGACGCTGCCGCCGAGGCCGAACGGATTGCCGACCGCGACGATCCAATCGCCGACCTTGGCCTTTTTCGAATCGCCCCATGCCACGAACGGCAAGGGTTTCCCGGCTTTGATCTTCAGAAGCGCCAAGTCGGTTTTCGAATCCCGGCCGACGAGCGTGGCATCGTACTTACTGCCGTCGTTCAGCGTGACCGTGATCTTGTCGGCTTTACCGGCGACGTGATCGTTGGTCACGACATGGCCGTCCGCATCGATGATGAATCCGGATCCCATGGCCATCATCTTCTGTTCGGGCCGCGGGGTGCCGGGTTGCGGCATCTGCTGCAAGGGAGCGTTCTCGCCGAGGAACTTCTCGAAAAAGTCCCGGAACGGCGAATTTTCCGGCAGGCCCTCGAACGGGTTTTGTTCCGTGCCGGGAATGTTTTCGCCTTCGGCCACTGCCGATTGCTCGACTTGAATGTTCACGACCGCGGGCGAGACTTTCTCCGCGATGACGGAGAACGTGTTCGGTGCCAGGGTCGCGGCCGGCGTCAAAACCGGTGCGGCCTTGACAAGGGAGGATTGCGGGGAGGCCGCCGTTTCCTCTTGTTCCCCTTGGGCCAACGCCAGGGCGCCGAAGGTCGCCGATCCGGCCAGGCCCGCCGCGACCACGGCGCCGATCAGAATTTTTTTGGAAACAGCCTTGCGGGCCGTTTTCGGGCGGCTCCGATCGTGATCCGAACCATGAAGATCGTAACGGCTCATGATATGACTTCCATTTCCGAACGGGTGAGAACGATTGTTGCCGCCGGTTATAAGCCCGGTCGTCTATCGGGGCGCTTACCGGAAAATGAAATATCCGTAATGTGGGAAGATCGCGGATTATGATAGTGTGCGGCCCGTCACAGCGTTCGGGATCTCTTAAGATTTAAGGTTCTAGGGTGTCGGACCCCGGGTTATGCTTAAGCGACATGTTCAATCGATGTCGGACCCCCAGGAGAGCGGCCATGGCCGAGGACGACGACACGACCAACAACCCGGTTTTCGAGGAGCTGCGCCGCCGCATCCGCCGTTCCTATACCGAGCGGCGCTCCGGCAAGGATCGGCGCGACGAGGAGGACCGGCAGGTTCTGGGCCGGCGCACCGGCTTTGACAGGCGCACGACCGAACGGCGCAAGAATACCTGCATCACCTGTGGGGCGGGTTTCGAGGCGCAACGGCAAGGCGAGAACGTCTGCGCCGATTGCAAGCGCAAGGCCCTGGCGCCGCCGCCGCCCGCCGGGCCGCGCCGGTAATTGTTTTGATCCGCATCAAGGTTTAGTCTCGTCGGCGGGGTAAGATTCGTCCGAACGATGGGTTTTTGCCGTTAAAGGAGTCCGGAATGCGTGCCGTTACCGTGGGATTTTTTGCCGCCGTGTTGATCGCGCCGCTTCTGGCCGCCGCCGCCGCCGGGGCGGACGAGAGGCAAGGGAACGCGGCCGCCGGCGATGACGGCAACCGCGATTACGTGACCGGGCGGCCCGCCGCGCCGTCCGAGGCTTGGATGCTTTCCTTCGGCGGGCGGTTGTACGACGATTGGATGAAGACGTTGGACAAGAAAGCGCCCGCCGGCACCCATCCCGCATATCCGAAAAGCGCCGAGCAGACGGGCGCGGTAACCTGGCGCTGCAAGGAATGCCACGGCTGGGATTACAAGGGCGCGAACGGCCAATACGCGCGCGGTTCGCACGCCACTGGGATTGCGGGCATTGACGGCGCTGCCGGGAAGGATTTGGATAGCATCGCGGAGATTTTGCGGGGCACGGCCCACGGCTACGGTTCCGTATTGCCCGATTCGGCGATCGAGGCACTGGCGGCATTCGTGGCCAAGGGCCAGTACGACGCCGATAAGGCGATCGACCGGAAAACCGGTGCGGCGAAGGGCGATGCGAAGCGGGGCGCGGCGATCTTTCAGACCGTGTGCGCGGCCTGCCACGGCTTCGACGGCAAGACCCTGGACTGGGGTACGGCCCAAAAACCCGCCTATGTCGGCACTGAAGCCAACGCCAATTCTTGGGAGGTGCTGCACAAGATCGTGAACGCCCATCCCGGCGCCGCGATGGCCGGCCTGCGGGCCTTTCCGCTGCAGGACGCCGTCGATGC
>JBBDTH010000132.1:0-23154 GCA_040904505.1 Rhodospirillales bacterium
GCCACCGCCATGCCGTAGCCCGGCACGATGATGACCTTGGAGGCGTTCTTCATGATGAAGGCGGCATCCTCGGCGCTGCCGGACTTGACCGTGCGATCGCCGGCCGCCGCCGCCGCGGGCCCCGCGCTCTCGCCGCCGAAGCCGCCGAGCAGCACGTTGATGATCGAGCGGTTCATGCCTTTGCACATGATGTAGCTCAGGATGGCGCCCGAGGAGCCCACCAGCGCGCCGGTGATGATCAACGCCGGGTTCGACAGCGTAAAACCGATCCCCGCGGCTGCCCAGCCGGAATAGGAATTCAGCATCGAGACCACGACCGGCATGTCGGCGCCGCCGATCGGGATGATGAGTAAAAATCCGATCGCAAAGGCAAGCGCCACCAACGCCCAATACGCGGTGTAGGATTCCGTGCCGACGAACCAGACCAACACGACCGCGATCGTGAGGCCGATGAGGGCATTCAATTTATGTTGGCCCGCAAACGTGATCGGCGAGCCGCCCATGATTCCCTGCAGTTTGGCGAACGCGATCAGGGAGCCCGAGAAGGTGACCGCGCCGATGGCCGTGCCGAGGCTCATTTCGATCAGGCTGCCGGCATGAAGATTACCGGCCGTGCCGATCCCGTACGCGCTCGGCTGATAGAGCGCCGCCGTCGCGACGAACACCGCCGCCAAACCGACGAGGCTGTGAAACGCCGCCACCAATTGCGGCAACGCCGTCATCTTGATTTTCAACGCCACGACCGTGCCGATGGCGCCGCCGATCAGCACGCCGAGGATGATCGTGCCGTAGCTTACCACGTCGGGCGCGAGCAACGTCGTCACCACGGCGATCACCATGCCGGCGATGCCGATACGGTTGCCCTGGCGCGCCGTTTCCGGCGAGCTCAGGCCTCTGAGTGCCATGATGAAACAAACAGACGCAATCAAATAGGCAAAGCCGACAAATCCGCTGGTCATGGTTCCGGCCCCCTATTTCTTTTGTTTCTTCTTGAACATGCCGAGCATGCGTTGCGACACGATGAAGCCGCCGAAAATGTTGATCGACGCCAGCGTCACCGCGAGAAAGCCCATCACCTTGGAGAAATCCATGCCCGCCGGGCCCGCCGCGATCAGGCCGCCCACGATGATTACCGAGGAAATGGCGTTGGTGACGCTCATCAGCGGCGAATGCAAGGCCGGTGTGACGCTCCAGACGACGTAGAAGCCGATGAACACGGCCAGCACGAAAACCGTAAACAGAAACAGGAACGGCTCGCCGCCGGCGGCCTGCGCCGGACTGAGAACGATCTGCGACGCCCCCTTGGCGATCTCGGCGGCCTTTTCGGCCAGGTTCGAAGCCTCGACGGCCAAACGGGCGGCCTGCTCGGCAAGTGTTTTCGTATCCATGATTAATTCCCCCGCCTAAGTGCCTTGAGCCGTTAACCCGGGATGGACGATCCGGCCGTCGCGGACGACCAGCGTGCCCTTGATGATCTCGTCTTCCCAGTCGATCTTGAGGGTTTTGCTTTCCGGATCGATCATCGGCGTCAGAAAATTCAGAATGTTCTTGGCGAACAGCGCGCTGGCGTCCTCGGCCAACCGGGCCGGCACGTTGTCGTGGCCGACCACGGTAACGCCGTACTTTTTGACGATGGCGCCCTTTTTGGAGACCTCGCAATTGCCGCCGGCCTCGACCGCCAGATCGATAATCACTGATCCCGTCGGCATGGATTTGACCATCTCCTCGCTGACCAGCTTCGGCGCCGGACGGCCCGGAATCAGCGCGGTGCAAATCACGATATCCTGCTTCTTGATGTGCTCTTTCACGACGTCCTGCTGCTTGCGCTTGTAGTCTTCGCTCATTTCCTTGGCGTATCCGCCCGCGGTTTCGGCCTCCTGCTCGGCTTCCGGATCGACGGACAGGAATTTCCCGCCCAAACTTTGAACCTGCTCCTTAACCGCCGGGCGCACGTCCGTGGCCGTCACCACGGCGCCGAGGCGCTTCGCCGTCGCGATCGCCTGCAGCCCGGCGACGCCGACCCCCATGATGAAGACCTTCGCCGGCGGGATCGTCCCCGCCGCCGTCATCATCATCGGCAATGCCCGGCCGTACTCGGAGGCGGCGTCCAACACGGCCTTGTAGCCGGACAGGTTGCTTTGGCTCGAGAGGATATCCATCGATTGCGCGCGCGAAATTCGCGGCATGAGCTCCAGGGCAAATGCCGTGATCCCGGCTTCGGCATAGGCTTCGGCGTCGGCCTTGTTGGTGAGGGCCGACAGATGGCCGATTAAAATGGCGCCTTTTTTCAGATGCGCGAGTTCGTTTTGCGTTTCGCCGTCGACGATGGGCCGTTGGATCTTGATGACGACGTCAGCATCCTTGAGCGCGGACGCCTCATCGGGCGCGATCGTCGCGCCGGCGGCCTTCAGCGCCTCGTCGGTGAACGACGCGGCCTCGCCCGCCTTGCTCTCGACGACGACCTCGAAACCGAGGCCGATCAGCTTTTTCGTAACGTCGGGCGAAATGGCGACACGCTTTTCACCCGGGCGGCGTTCCTTGGGAACGGCGATCTTCATATCGACGGGCTCCTTATCCCCTGTCCCTCGAGCTTTTGCGGTCCCGGCACGCTCGAATATTAGGTAGTTCTAATTCTCCTTGACCGCGTTTATGCCTTGTTAAGCGCCTTGGTACAAGGGCCGAGAACATTGAAACTTATACACTATACGGGATACCGGCGCACGTCAGAGCCTTTTTTTGACGTTGTTCGAGTTCTTTTTCGTCGAAATCGGCGATTAATTCGTGAAACAGCCGGTGCCAATTGATTTCGGCGTTGAGGTGAATAAAAACGCTGCCGAGCCCGATGGCGGCGCGGTCCATCAGCACGAATTCCCGGGGCGGCGTCACGCCGCCGATGCGGCGCAATTCCTGGTGTACCTTGGCGGCCACTTCCGCGCCGTACACGCCCGAGCCGTTCTCGTCGATCGGGCGCACCCGATCCTCAAGCAGCGGCCCGTACAGATACCGCGCCCAAAGATTGAGAATATCGATGGCCTCGGTGCTTAGGTTCTCAAACCCCCATGTTTCGTACGCCCGAACGGCGAGATCGTCATCGCCGGTATCCAGCGCGTTATAGAGATCGATCACGGCGCGCACGAAATCCGGCTTAAAAATACGAATGCACCCGAAATCGAGCAGGTTGATCGTGCCGTCCGGGCGCACGGTGTAATTGCCGAGATGCGGATCGCCGTGGATGACGCCGTAGAAATAGAACGGCACGTACCAGGCCCGGAACATGTTCATCGCGACCGCGTTGCGCTTTTCGGGTGGTTCCTTGACGATCTCCAACAACCGGACCCCCTCCAGCCACGTCATCGTCAGCAGACGATCCGTGCTGAGATCGTCGAGCGGCTCGGGAACATGCACGCCGGGCTCGTCTTTCAGCATCGTCGCGTAAAGCCGCATGTTGCGGGCTTCGCGGCGGTAATCCAATTCCTCGCGCAGGCGCTCCGACAACTCCGCATGGATATTCTTCGGATCGATCGCCTTCTCGTAACGGCGCAGGATCGAAAAAATGAATTTGAGCTGATTGAGATCGGCCTCCACCGTCGAGGCCATGTCCGGGTATTGCAGCTTGCAGGCAAGGGCCCGCCCGTCGTGCGCCGTGGCGCGATGCACCTGGCCCAGCGAAGCGGCCGCCGCGGACTCGCGCTCGAATTCGGCGAATTTATCCCGCCAATCGGGGCCCAATTCACTGGCCATGCGCCGGCGCACGAAGGCCCATCCCATGGACGGCGCGTTGGTCTGCAGCTCGGCGAACTCGCTCATGTATTCGGGGGGCAGGATGTCGGGCACGGTCGAAAGAATCTGCGCCGTTTTCATCAACGGCCCCTTGAGCGCGCCGAGCGCCGAGCGCAGCTCGGCGGCATGCTCGCCTTTATCGAGAACGAGCCCGAGGAAACGCCCGCCGACGAAGCGCGCCGCCAGCTCGCCGGCCGCCGCGCCAACCCGGGCGTAGCGCTTGACCCGTCCGCTCAAACGGTCGTCTTCGGTCACGCCTCAGCTCACCTGTTCCAATTCGTCGATGAAGCCCGAGATCACGTTGAGCCCTCGCTGCCAGAACTTGGGATCGCCGGCATCCAGGCCGAACGGCGCCAGCAGCTCCTTATGACGCTTGGTACCGCCGGCGCGCAGCAGGTCGAGATACTTCGCCTGGAACGCCGGATGGCCGTCCTGGAAAACATCGTACAGCGAGTTCACCAGGCAATCACCAAACGCATAGGCGTACACGTAAAACGGCGAATGAATGAAATGGGGAATATAGGCCCAGTAGTTGCGGTAATCCTGATCGAAACGCAGCGCCGGCCCCAAACTGTCGGTTTGGATCTTCATCCAGATCTCGCCCAAACGCTCGGCGCTCAATTCGCCTTTCCGGCGCTCGTTATGCACGTAGCGTTCGAACTCGTGAAACGCGATCTGGCGCACGACCGTATTGAGCATGTCCTCGACCTTGCCCGCGAGCAGGAACCGCCGCCGCTTGGCGTTCTTCTCGCCGTCCAGCATGGCGCGGAACGTCAGCATCTCGCCGAACACGGAAGCGGTTTCCGCCGTCGTCAGCGGCGTATCGGCCATCAACGTGCCCTGTTTGGCCGACAGGACCTGATGCACGCCGTGGCCCAATTCGTGCGCGAGCGTCATGACGTCGCGCGATTTGCCGTAGAAGTTCATCAGGATATAGGGATGCGCCGAGGGCACGGTCGAATGGGAAAACGCCCCCGAATCCTTGCCCGGACGCGGCGGCGCGTCGATCCACCGGCCGTCGAAAAACCGCCCGGCGATTTCGGCCATCGGCGGCGCGAACCGGCCGTAGGCGTCCAACACCATCGTCTTGGCTTCGTTCCAGGTATATTTGCGCTCGACCTGGCCGGGCACCGGCGCGTTGCGGTCCCAATAGTCGAGTTTCTTGCCGCCGAACCAGCGCGCCTTGAGGCTGTAATACCGGTGCGCCAGATCGGGATAAGACGCCTTCACCGCCTTCACCAGCGCCTCGACGACCTCGTCCTCGACCTGATTGCCGAGATTGCGCGCCGTGATCGGATTCGGAAACTGCCGCCACGTGTCCTCGATCTCCTTGTCCTTGGCCAGAGTATTGGTGATCAACGAAAACAACTGAACGTTCTCGCCCAACACCTTGCCCAACACCTGGGCCGCCGCTTTGCGCTGGCCCGCCTTGGGGTGGGACATCAGGTTGAGGGTTTCCGACAGCGTGAGCCGCTTGCCCGCCAACGGGAAGCGCAAGGCGGCCAGGGTTTCGTCGTACAGGCGCACCCAGGCCGCCCGCCCGGACACCGAGGTTTCGTGAATGAATTTTTCGAGCTCGTCGGACAGCTGATGATCCTTGAACATCCGCACGTCGCGAATCCACGGCGCATACTTCGCCGCCTTCGGCTCCTTAAGCTGCCTTTTAAGGACCGATTTCTTGAGCCGGTTCAATTCCAGGGTAAAGAAAAGCGTATCGGTCGAAATCACCGTCACCCGCTCATGAATCGATTGATAAAACCGCGTCACCTCGGGATCGCTGACCTGGGCCGCGTGCAGCAATTGAGCGTAGCTCATCGCCTTGTAAAGCGATTCGGTTATGGTCTCGTAATCGGCGATGGCGCGGCCCAAATCGGTGCCGCTCAACTTCGCCAACCGGCCTTTGTAACGCTTTTGAAACGCCCGCGAGTCGCGCGCCGCCCTTTTCAGATCGGCCTCGAGCCGGGGCGATTTCGGCGACTCGTAAAGATCCCCTAAATTCCAGGTCGGCGGCGCGGCGGATTTGAGGGACTTGGAAGATTTGGCGGACGGAGAGGGCTCGGTCGTTTTACGCTTTTTTACGGTTGCTGCTTTGGCCATAATTTCCTTGTAATCCTCCTGGCATAAAGAAGGGCTCTCTGCGATATAAGGGGGCACCCCGGCGCAGGCAACAGGCAACGACAGGGTTAGGCCGATATATCGCGAATGACCATGACACACTGGCCCAATCTGGTAACGATGTTTTTCGATCAGGCGGCGCGCCTGGGCGACAAGCCGTTTCTTTGGCGAAAGACCGCGGGGCAATACCGGCCGCTCTCCTGGCGCGACACGGCCGAGCGGGTCGAGCGGTTGGCGCGCGCGCTCAAGGCCCAAAACGTCAAGCCCGGCGACCGCCTCATGATCGTGGCGGAAAACCGGCCGGAATGGCTGATCGCCGATCTCGCCGCCATGGCCGCGGGCGCGATCTCGGTGCCGGCCTACACCACCAACACCGTCGAGGATCACCGGCACATCGTTTTCGACAGCGGCGCCGTCGGCGCCGTCGTCTCGACCAAGGCGCTGGCGGACCGCTTTCTGCCGGCGGCCCATGAATCGGACGCGCTGCGCTTTACCGTCGTCATCGACGACCTCGCCGTCAGCCAAAGCCTGAACGTGGATATCCTCCGATGGCAGGACGTTCTCGACCGGCACGCAACCGGCGAAGACATCGCCGCCGGCGCGCACACCCTCAAGCGCACCGATACCGCCTGCATCATCTACACCTCCGGCACCGGCGGCGCGCCCAAGGGCGTTATGCTGTCGCACGGCGCCATCCTGCACAATTGCGCCGGCGCGACCGATGCGCTCATCGAGCTCGGGCTCGGCGACGAAGTGTTTTTGTCCTTCCTGCCGTTGTCCCATTCCTACGAGCACACCGCCGGACAGTTTTTCCCGATCTCCGTCGGAGCGCAAATCTATTACGCCGAGGGTATCGAAACCCTCGGGAACAACATGATCGAGGCCAAGCCGACGATCATGACCGCGGTGCCGCGGCTTTACGAGATGCTGCACGCGCGCATCACCGGCGCCGTCGTCAAACAAGGCGGCGTCAAGGCAAAACTGTTCTTCAAGGCGGTCGACTTGGGCCGCAAACGCTACGATAACCCCGCCGCGTTGAGTTTCGCGGAAAAATTCATCGACGCGCTGCTCAACAAGGCCGTGCGCGACAAGGTCCGGGGTCGGTTCGGCGGGCGCTTGAAGGCGTTGGTTTCCGGCGGCGCGCCGCTCAATCCGGACATCGGCCTGTTCTTCACGGCCCTCGGCTTGACCATCCTACAAGGCTACGGGCAGACCGAATCCGCGCCGGTAGCCAGCGTCAACCGGCCCCGCAAGAACAAGATCGACACGGTCGGCCCGCCCCTGCTCGACGTCGAGGTCAAAATCGCCGAGGACGGCGAAATCCTGATCCGCGGCGAACTCGTCATGCAGGGCTATTGGCGCAACGAGGACGCCACCCGGGAGGCCTTGCGCGACGGCTGGCTGCACACCGGCGACATCGGCGTCTTCGATGAAGACCGCTACATCAAAATCACCGACCGCAAAAAAGACATCATCGTCAATTCCGGCGGCGACAACCTCTCGCCGCAGCGGGTCGAGGGGTTGCTGACGCTGGAGCCGGAAATCTCCCAGGCGATGGTTTACGGCGACAAGCGGCCGCATCTGGTCGGCGTACTGGTACCCGA
Source organism: Rhodospirillales bacterium (assembly GCA_040904505.1). Lineage (GTDB taxonomy): Bacteria > Pseudomonadota > Alphaproteobacteria > Rhodospirillales > CALINB01 > CALINB01. Next base: position 7,500 of record JBBDTH010000132.1, read on the forward strand.
CGCGGCCTGGGTCATGTCCTGGGCCCATACGAACGGCAAACCGGCGAGCCTCGGCAGCCTTGTCGACGATCCCGATTTATGCCGCGCCCTCGACGACGCGGTGTCGCGGGTCAACAAACGCCTTTCGAACATCGAAAAGGTCCGCCGCTTCATCGTCGCTCCGGAGCCCTTCACCGTCGACAACGCCCTGATGACTCCGACGATGAAAATCCGCCGCCATAAGATCAACGAAATCTACCGCGCCGCCCTCGAAGGCCTCTATCACCACTGATCTTAGGGCGGGCCCATCATCTCTTATGACGGGCCCATGATCTCTTATGACGGATTCATGAGCGGCTTGGTCTTGAGGCTCGCGATCACGATGCCCGCCAGGATCAGGGCGAGCGCTATCAGGGCGCGGGCCGTTACCTGCTCGCCCAGGAACAAGGCGCCCCAAAATATGCCCAAGACGGGAATCAGATAGTTGTTCAGCGCGATGTAGGTCGCGCCGCGCAGGGACAACAGAAAAAACAACAGGATCGTCGCCAAGGCGGTGGGAAACACGCCGAGATACGCCACCGACAGGATCGACTCCCAGGACGGCGCCAGCGTCCACGGCCGGTCGACCCACAGAACCACGGGGAGGATCTGCACCCCGGCGCACAGCAAGACGGCCGTGCCGCGCGATACCGGCGACACCGCCGGCAACCGGCGCGCGGCGACGGCGGCGCTTGCGTAACAGAAGGCCGCGCCCGCGACGGCCAACTGACGCCACGCATCGTCGCCGAGTTTCAACAGCGCTTCCGGGCCCACCAGCACGACGACGCCCGACAGGCCACACGCAACCCCCGCGATCCTGGGCGCCGTCAACCGCTCGTCGAGCGTGAAAACATGAGAAAGCAGCAAGGTCGAGAGCGGCATGATCGCCATCAGGATCGCCGCCATGCCGCTGTCGATCCGCTCCTGGCCCCAGCCGAGCATCGTGAACGGCAAGCCGTTGCCGAACAGGCCGACGAAAAAGATCCAGCCCCAGGCCGGCCCCCACGGCGGCAACCTCTCGCCGCGGATTTTCATATACAGAAACAACAACACCGCCGCGACGGCGATGCGCCCGGCGGCAATCGTCATCGGCGAAATCGTCGCCACGCCGATTTTGATGAACAGAAACGAAGAACTCCAGATCGTCCCCAGAAGGATCAGGAGAACCATGTGCATCCCGGCACCGCTCGGAGAGGACGGACTCATGTCACGCCGTCACGGCACGTCACGGGGGTTTTTAAGCGTCGTAATAATCGCGGTACCATGCCACGAAACGCGGGAGGCCCTCCTCGATCGAGGTTTTGGGATCGAAGCCGAAATCGCGGCGCGCCGGATCGATATCCGCATAGGTTTCCTTCACGTCGCCCGGTTGCATCGGCTGAAAATCGATATCCGCCTTCTTGCCGATCGCCTCTTCCAGCACGCCGATAAAATGCATCAGGTCTTCCGCCCGATGGTTGCCGATATTGTACACCCGATTCAACGCAACGCCGCTGTCGCCCGTCGGCGGACGGTCGAGGCAGGCAATCGTGCCCGCGACGATATCGTCGATGTAGGTAAAGTCGCGGCGCATATCCCCGTTGTTGAAAACCGGGATCGTCTCGCCCGCGAGAATTTTCCGGGTGAATGAAAAATACGCCATGTCCGGGCGCCCCCACGGGCCGTAAACCGTGAAGTACCGCAGGCCGGTTTGCGGAATCCCGTACAAATGCGCATACGTATGGCCGATCAGCTCCATGGATTTCTTAGTTGCGCCGTAAAGCGACACCGGACGGTCGGTTGTATCGTCCGTCGAAAACGGAATCTTGGTATTCGCGCCGTACACGGAAGACGACGACGCGTACACGAAATGCTTGAACGATTTCAGTTGCCGGCATGCCTCGAGCAACACCAGATGTCCGACGATGTTCGATTCCACATAGGCATAAGGGTTCACCAGCGAATAACGCACCCCGGCTTGCGCCGCCAAATGGACCACGTGATCGATGGCGGGATATCGGGCCATCAGGCCCTCGATCGCCGCGCGATCCGCAATATCGGCATGCACGAAGCCGAAGTCCGATCGGTCCCGCAGCTTGGCCAGGCGGGCTTCTTTCAGGGACGGGTCGTAATAGTCGTTCAGATTGTCGACGCCGACGACCTGTTCGCCGCGCGCCGCGAGGGCGGTCGAAACATAAAAGCCGATAAATCCGGCCGCACCGGTAACAAGAACGGTCATTGCACGCTCATGATGATTTTGTGGCCCTCATATACCGGCTTGGCGGCGGGAAATCACCCCCGTGAATCGATCCTTCACGCGGATTTCACGAAAAAACCGCGATCGATTATTCCACCCAGGCGATTCGCAGGATGTTCGTGGCTCCCGGCGTGCCGAACGGAACGCCGGCGGTAATGACGATACGATCGCCCGGCGCGGCGAATTCCTCGCGCAAGGCGACTTCCGAGGCTATTTTGACCATTTCGCCGAAACTGTGCGCATCGCGTGTCCGAATCGGGTGCACGCCCCAGGTCAGCGCCAATTGGCGCGCCGTTGCCGCCTTCGGCGTCAGCCCCACGATGGGAACCGACGGACGCTCACGCGCCGCGCGCAAGGTCGTCGAACCGGTCGAGGTAAACGTCACGATGGCCGACGCCGAAATGGTGGCCGCCACCTGGCGCGCCGCCGCCGTGATCGCATCGGCGGCGGTCGCTTCCAGTTCGTGCTCGTCGCGTTCTGCGGACAGAATTTTCCGGTAAATCGGATCAGCCTCGACCCGTTTGATGATGCGTTCCATCATGGCGACGGATTCGATCGGATAACTGCCCGCCGCGGTTTCCGCCGACAACATCACCGCATCGGCGCCGTCGTACACCGCGGTCGCGACGTCGGAGGCTTCCGCCCGGGTCGGCGTCGGCAGGTTGATCATGGATTCGAGCATCTGGGTCGCGACGAAGAACGGTTTGCCGGCATCGCGGCACGCCGCGATGATGCGTTTTTGCAGAATCGGCACATCCTCCGGCGGCACTTCGACGCCGAGATCTCCGCGCGCGATCATCACCGCGTCCACGAGATCGATGATCTCCTCGAGATGCTCGATCGCCGCCGGCTTCTCGAGCTTGACCATAACGGCGGCGCGCCCGGCGATCAGCTTGCGGGCCTGCGCGATATCGTCCGGGCGCTGCACGAACGACAGCGCAACCCAGTCGACGCCCAGATCCAAACCGAAGCGCAGATCGTCCCGGTCCTTCGGCGTCAACGGACTCAGATCGAGCACCGTATTCGGAACGTTGACGCCCTTGTGATCGGAAATCTTGCCGCCGGTAATGACTTTCGTCACGGTGCTTTCCTGTTCGATATGCTCGACCCGCAATCGAATCTTGCCGTCGTCGACCAGCAGATCCATGCCCGGGCCGACGGCGGCGAAAATCTCGGGATGCGGGAGACACACCCGGTTTTGATCGCCCGCTTCGGAAGACATATCCAAGCGGAAGGATTGCCCGGCCTTCAAAACGACGGAGCCGTCCTTGAACTCGCCGACACGCAACTTCGGCCCCTGCAGATCCATGACGATCCCGACCGGCCGGTGATACCGGCGCTCCAGCTTGCGGACCGCATCGTAGCGTTTGCGATGATCTTCGTGCGTGCCGTGGCTGAAATTGAACCGGAAAACGTCGGCGCCGGCCTCGAACACGCGCTCGATGGTCTCCGGCTCGGAGGTGGCGGGGCCCAGGGTTACCAGGATTTTCGTACGGCGGTGGCGTCTCATGAGTTCAAAATAGGCTCCTAAAGCCTTGTTAGCCAATTACATTTTGCGGAAATCGACTTTGGGCGCCTTTACCGGCCAATCAGAACGGCCCTGAAATCGTTGACATTGGTCAGCGTCGGCCCGGTGACGACAAGATCCCCGAGTGCTTCGAAAAAACCGTACGAGTCGTTTTTCGCCAGCATATCCAACGGATCGAGCCCCAAGGCCCGGGCCCGCGCGAGGGTATCCGGACGCACGACGGCACCGGCGTTGTCCTCGGTGCCGTCGATCCCGTCGGTATCCCCGGCAATGGCCGATATCGCCGGATGGCCGCCCGCCGCCACCGCCAAGGCCAGAAGATACTGCCCGTTCCGCCCGCCCCGCCCGGCGCCGCGCACCGTCACGGTGGTTTCCCCGCTCGACAGCAGGACGCACGGCCCCCGCCCGACCCGCGCCAATGCGTCGCGGGCATGATCCCCCCCCACCGCCTCGGCATCCCCTTCCATCGCGTCGCCCAGGAACACCCGCTCGAAGCCGTGCGCCCGGACGATCTCGGCGGCGGCCCGAAGCGAGCGCGCCGGCGTCGCGATCAAGGTGTACGCCGCGCGCGCCAACCGCGGGTCATTGGGCTTCGGCGTTTCCTCCTCCGCCGCCGCCAGGTACCGAACGACCGCGGCGGGGAGATCGATGCCGTAACGCGCCACGATGGCCCGGGCGTCGGCGAACGTCGTCGGATCGGCGACCGTCGGCCCGGACGCGATCACGGCCGGATCGTCGCCGGGAACGTCCGAGATCGCCAGAGTCACCACCGGCGCCGGATGCGCGGCGGCGGCGAGCCTGCCGCCCTTCACGGCGGAGAGATGCTTGCGCACGCAGTTCATTTCCGAAATGGCCGCACCGGACTTGAGCAATGCCGCGTTGACGGATTGTTTGTCCGCGAGCGTCAATCCCGGCGCCGGCACCGCTAACAAGGACGATCCCCCGCCCGAAACCAGGCACACCAACACGTCATCGGCTTTAAGCCCGCACGCGAAATCGACAATCCGCCGGGCCGCCGCCTCGCCTTGGGCATCGGGCACCGGATGCGCGGCCGTGACGATTTCGATGCGCCGACAGGGCGCTTCATGGCCGTACCGCGTGATCGCAATCCCTTCGAGCGGGCCGGTCCAATGCGCCTCGAGCGCTTGCGCCATGCGGGCGGATGCCTTGCCGAATCCGGCGACGACGGCCCGTCCACGAGGCGCGGGCGGCAGATGGGCGGGCAAAACCCGGAGCGGATCGGCCGCCGCGATCGCCGCGGCGAAAAGCTCTTTCAGAAAATGATCGTCCATTGCCGGAATTATAAGGGACCCGCGTTAAGGTTCTGGCAAGCGCCGCCAGACGAGAATGGCTTTAGCGGCGCTTAGTCCGTAAGATGGTTCGATTGACGCGGCAATCATTGACCGGCTTGTTCGTATGATCAAATTGATTCCCAAGATTTTCGGCGGAAAAACGACAAAGAAGAAGAAAAAGGCACCCGCCAAACCGGCGCCCCCTTCGACGATCGAGCAGATCGAGGCCGCCTCGACGGCGCTCGAAAAAGCGGTCGGCCCGCAGGAGTCCGCCGAATCCGGGGCCGTCATGACCGAACGCGAGAAATTGATCCAAAATGCCCTCGCCATTCATCGGGAAAAATCGAAGCTCCTCGACTCCCTGCCGCCCGCGGTACGGACGAAATTGACCGCCATGGCCATGGCGATCTTCATCAAGCAACGCGCCGACAACGATAAAAATTGACCCGGCGCGGCGGGACAATTTTTCCCGCGACGAAATCGACAAACCGCTCGATTAAGGATAACGTTTCCCCTCGCTTTCAGCCCTGCAACGTTGCCAAGGAGAGCATCGACCGATGAAACGTCTATTAGCCGCCGTTTTCGCTTTTATCGCCCTGACCCTCAATCCCGGCGCTCAATCCCGAGCCGCCGATCTCGAAAATACCTTGTACCTGGACCTCAAGGACGGCCGCGTCGTCATTCAGATGCGCCCCGATCTGGCGCCCAAACACGTCGCGCGCATCAAGGAGCTTGTGCGTAAAGGATTTTATGACGGGCTGACGTTTCACCGGGTGATCGGCGGCTTCATGGCGCAAGGCGGCGATCCCCGAGGCACCGGGACCGGCGGCACCGGCGTGAAAATACCGGCGGAGTTTTCGAGCGAGCCGTTCTACCGGGGCACCGTCGGCATGGCCCGGTCCCAGGACCCCAACAGCGGCGATTCGCAATTCTTCATCTGCTTCGCGCGCTCGTCCTTTCTCGACGGCAAATACACCGTCTGGGGCCTGGTGACCGACGGCATGCAGCATGTCGGTCGCATCAAACGGGGCGATCCCGATCAGACCGGCGCCGTGACCGATCCGGATAAAATCATCCGCATGCAGGTCGCGGCGGACGTTAAAAAGTAACGCCGATAAAAACCGTTAGAGCGGGTTCACGTGATTTAGCGGATGAGCTCCCGCATCGCGCCGTCGAGGCCTTCGAGGGTCAAGGGGAACATACGGTCTTCGAAAAGCCGGCGGATCATATGGATCGACGGCGTGTGGTCCCACCACTTTTGCGCGACCGGATTGAGCCACACCGCGCGCGCATAAACGTCCAATACCCGCCGCATCCATACCGCGCCGGCTTCCTCGTTCCAATGTTCGACGGCGGCGCCCGGATAGGTGATCTCATACGGGCTCATGGACGCGTCGCCGACGAAGATCACCTTGTAATCCGAACCATAGGTGTGCAGCAGATCCCAGGTCGAGGTCGCTTCCTGGAAGCGCCGGCGGTTGTCTTTCCAGACCCGTTCATACAGGCAGTTGTGAAAATAATAATACTCCAGGTGCTTGAATTCGCCGCGCGCGGCGGAAAATAACTCCTCGACCAGGCGCACGTGGTCGTCCATCGAACCGCCGACATCGAGAAACAGCAGCACCTTCACCGCATTGTGCCGCTCGGGCACCATGTGCAGATCGAGATAGCCCTTCTTCGCCGTCGATGAGATCGTGCCCGGCAGATCAAGCTCGGTCAGCGCGCCCTGGCGGGCGAATTGCCGCAACCGGCGCAGCGCCACCTTGATGTTGCGGGTGCCGATCTCGACCGAGTCGTCGAGATTCTTGAATTCGCGTTTATCCCACACCTTGACCGCGCGCCGGTGGCGGCTGCGGTCCTGGCCGATGCGAATGCCTTCCGGGTTGTAACCGTAGGCCCCGAACGGCGATTTGCCGGCGGTGCCGATCCATTTGGAACCGCCCTGATGGCGCTGTTGCTGTTCCTTGAGGCGTTCCTTTAAGGTTTCCATCAGCTTTTCCCAGCCGCCGAGGGCCTCGATCTCGCGTTTTTCCTCTTCCGAAAAATAGCGCTCGACCAGCTTCTTGAGCCACGCTTCCGGCAACTCATGCACGTCGACGCCGTCGGCGGCGCTTTCGAGCCCCTTGAACACATGCCCGAAAACCCTATCGAACTTATCGAGATTGCTCTCGTCCTTCACCAGGCACGAGCGGCTGAGGTAATAGAATTCGGTGACGTCGAAATCGGCGAGCCCGCGCTCCATCGCCTCCAGCAGGGTCAGATATTCGCGCAGGGAGACCGGAACCTTGGCCGCGCGCAGTTGAAAGAAGAAATCGATGAACATCGCCCGGAACCCGCCTTAAGCCCCGCCGTCTTTGTCCAGGCGCAACGGCACGGAACTGCGGATATGCAAATCGCGCTGCGGGAACGGAATCTCGATATCGTTTTCTTTGAACAGATCCCACAAGCGCGTGTTGATCTGGTGCTTGATGTTGCCGAAGCCGTTAATCGGATCGGCGATCCAGACGCGCAATTCGAAATTCACCGAACTGTCGCCGAATTCGAGCAGATTGCATAGGGGCCGCGGGGTTTTCAAAACGCGCTCGACCTCGTCGGCGGCCATCAAGGCCAATTCGCGCGCTTTATGAATGTCGGCGTTATAGGACACTCCGAACGGAATCCGCATGCGCACGTTGTTGTCGGAAAACGACCAGTTCTCGACCCGGGTGCTGATCAGCTCCTCGTTCGGAATCAGGGTTTCGATCCCGTCGCGGGTGATCACGGAAACATAGCGCGCGCTGAGCTTGTTGATCTCGCCGAACGAATTGCCGAGGGTGATGATGTCGCCGGGTTTGAGCGATCTGTCCATCAACAGGATAAAGCCGCTGACGAGGTTCGCGAAAATCTTCTGCAGCCCGAATCCGATGCCGACGCCGACGCCACCGGTGAAGACGGCGAGCGCCGTAAGATCGATGCCGATGCTGCTGATCGCCATCAGGATCGCGACGGTAATCAGCGTAATGCGCAGGATCTTGCCGATCAGCACCTGGGCGGACGGCGTCACCGACGGAATCGCCCGCAGCCGATTCTCGAGCAGCCGGGACAACGCCAACGCCGCCCACATCAAGACGCCGACGGCGATCATGCCCTTCATCACGCCGAGGACGGAAATCCGCACGTTGCCGAACGAGAACGCGATCGCGTCAAGAAACCGGATCGTCGGATCGAGCAGATCGACGATGTTCAAGGCGGCAATCGTCCAGGCGATGACCGCGACGGTGCGCGACCAGAACGGATCGCGGATAAAGCCGGACGCCAGGCGGATCACGACCCACGCGGTCAGCAGGCTGACCACCGCCTCGATCAGGGTGTTCGACAGGGCGGCGGACTCGGCCATGAATACCGAGAACCACTGCAGAATCAGCCACAGCAGCGGGAACGTGAGCGGGCCGGTATAAACGGCGATTTGCCGGGCCTGCGGCTCGATCCGGGTGCCGGCGACGGCCGCTTCCGTCCACCGGCGCAAGCGCGGTTCGAAAAATTTGGCCACGATGCAGGCCGCCAGAATGATCGCCAGTTGGTTCAGCGTGCTGAAAACGAAAACGTTGCCGTTCAGCCAGTCCACGGCCTGATTGAAATACGCCTCCATCGTGTCCGGATCGACGAGCTGTTTGAAATCCATGACAGCGCCCCCTTCGCGCCTGCCTTAATTCTGTTCGCGCCGGTTCAGGAACACCAATCGCTCGAACATGTGAACGTCCTGTTCGTTCTTGAGAAGCGCGCCGTAGAGCGGCGGCAAGGCGCTTTTCTGATCGGACTCGCGCAGCGCCTCGGGCGGAATGTCCTCGACCATCAACAGCTTGAGCCAATCGAGCAGCTCCGATGTGGACGGCTTTTTCTTGAGGCCCGGCACATCGCGCACGTTATAGAAGGCGTTCAGGGCCTCCTTCACCAGGCGGCCGTGGATGTCCTGGTAATGCACGTTGATGATGCGCTGCATGGTCTCGCGATCGGGAAATTGAATGTAGTGGAAGAAGCAGCGGCGCAGGAATGCGTCCGGCAGTTCCTTTTCGTTGTTGGACGTGATGACGACCACGGGACGGTTCCTCGCCTTGACCGCCTGCTTGGTTTCGTAGACGTGAAACTCCATGCGGTCGATTTCGAGCAGCAGATCGTTCGGAAATTCGATATCGGCCTTGTCGATCTCGTCGATCAGCAGCACCGGGCGTTGTTCACTCTCGAACGCCTCCCATAACTTTCCCCGCACGATGTAATTGGCGATATCGTGTACGCGCGCTTCGCCCAGTTGCGAATCGCGCAGACGCCCGACCGCATCGTATTCGTACAAGCCCTGCTGCGCCTTGGTGGTCGATTTGATGTGCCACTCGATCAACGGCATGCCGAGCGAACGGGCGACCTCGGCGGCCAGCACCGTTTTCCCGGTGCCCGGTTCGCCCTTGATCAACAACGGCCGCTCGAGCGCCACCGCGGCGTTGACCGCGACCATCAAATCCTCGGTCGCGACGAAACTGTCCGTGCCTTCGAAACGATTGGTCATGCGTGATCCTTCAATGCTTTTAAGTGTCGTTCACCGGTACCGTTCGGCAGCCGCGTCAGGCCGCCACGTTCGCGAGCGCGTCCTCGATGGCCTTGAGCGCCTCGTCGGCACGCGCGCCGTCGGGCCCGCCGGCCTGCGCCATGTCGGGCCGGCCGCCGCCGCCCTTACCGCCGAGCGCCATGGACCCGGCACGCACCAGATCGACGGCGCTGATCCGCCCCATCAGATCGTCGGTCACGCCGACCACCACCGAGGCCTTGCCGTCGGCAACCGAAATGAGCGCCACCACGCCCGAGCCGATCTGCTTCTTGAGATCATCGGCGAGGCCTTTAAGATCCTTGGCCGGCATGTCCTGGAGCAGGCGCGGCGAAAACTTGATGCCGGCGACCTCCCGGGCCACGGTTTCGGCGGTACCGGCGTCGCCGCCGCCGGTCGCGATCCGGCGGCGCGCGGCGTCCAACTCGCGCTCGAGCCTGCGGCGTTCCTCGATCAAGCCGGCGACCCGCGCGGGCACGTCGGTGGGCGATGCCTTCAGCAAGCCCGCGACTTCGAGCAAGGCGGCTTCTTCCTGCTCGTAGTATTGCCGGGCGGCCTCGCCGGTGAGCCCCTCGATCCGGCGCACGCCCGCGGCCACCGCACTTTCGCCGACGATCTTGAACAACGCGATGTCGCCGGTTTCGCGGGCGTGGGTGCCGCCGCACAACTCGACCGAATAGGTTTGCTTGGCGGCCTCGAGTTCCGTGCCCATGCTGACCACGCGCACCTCGTCGCCGTACTTTTCGCCGAACAGCGCCATCGCGCCCGCCGCGACCGCCGAGTCCGGGTCCATCAGGCGGGTGACGACGGAGGAATTGGCGCGGATTTGCTCGTTCACGATGGCCTCGATCCGGTCCAATTCCTCGGGCGCGATCGCCTTCGGATGGCTGATGTCGAAGCGCAGCCGGTCGGGCGCGACGAGCGAGCCTTTTTGCGTGACGTGATCGCCCAAAACCTCGCGCAGCGCCGCGTGCAGCAAATGGGTCGCGGAGTGGTTGGCGCGCAGCCGGGCGCACCGGGCGGCATCCACGCGCATCATGACGTCGTCGCCGACCTTGAGCGGGCCCGCCTCGAGGGTGGCGAGATGCACGTGCAGATCGCCGAGTTTCTTTTGGGTGTCGCTCACCGTCGCCTTGGCGCCGGCGGCGTTCGCGATCGTTCCGGTATCGCCCACCTGGCCGCCGGATTCGGCATAGAACGGCGACTGGTTGACGACAATGGCGACCGCGTCGCCTTGAGCGGCTTCGGTAACGCGCGCGCCGTTCACGATCAGCGCCGTGACCTGGCCTTCGGCGGCTTCGGTTTCGTAGCCGAGGAAATCGGTCGCGCCCACGTCCTCACGCACGGCGAACCAGATATCCTCGGTCGCCGCTTCGCCGGAACCGGCCCAGGCCTTGCGGGCCTCGGCGCGCTGGCGCTCCATCGCGACGTTAAAGGCGTCCGTATCGACGCCGATGCCGCGCGGGCGCAGCGCATCCTGGGTGAGATCGAGCGGAAATCCATACGTATCGTACAGCTTGAAGGCAAGTTCGCCGGCGAGGTTGTCGCCCCGGCCGAGCTTGGCGGTTTCCTCGTCGAGAATCTTGAGACCGCGATCGAGGGTCTGCTTGAACCGGCTTTCCTCGAGCTTCAGGGTTTCCGCGATCAGCGCCTGGGCACGCATCAATTCGGGGAACGCCTGGCCCATCTGGGTCAGCAGAACCGGCACCAGGCGCCACAACAGCGGCTCGGCGCACCCGAGCAGGTGGGCGTGGCGCATGCCCCGGCGCATGATCCGGCGCAGCACGTAGCCGCGGCCTTCGTTCGAGGGCAGCACGCCGTCGGCGATGAGAAACGACGACGCCCGCAGATGATCCGCGATGACGCGGTGCGAAACCGCGGTCTCGCCGCTGGACGGCACGCCTGACAAATCCTCGGATGCCGCGATCAGCGTCCTGAACAGGTCGATGCCGTAGTTATCGTGCGTCCCCTGCAGCACGGCGGCGATGCGCTCGAGGCCCATGCCGGTATCCACGCACGGCTTCGGCAGATCGACGCGCTTTTCGGGCGTGAGCTGCTCGAACTGCATGAATACCAGATTCCAGATCTCGACGAAGCGGTCGCCGTCTTCATCCGAAGACCCCGGCGGGCCGCCCGGAATATGATCGCCGTGATCGTAGAAGATTTCCGTGCACGGCCCGCACGGACCGGTTTCGCCCATGGCCCAGAAGTTATCGGAGGTCGGAATGCGGATGATCCTATCGTCGCTCAGGCCCGCGACCTTCTTCCAGAACCCGGCGGCCTCCTCGTCGCTCGAATGCACGGTGACCAGGAGCCTGTCTTTCGGCAGGCCGAATTCCGTGTTGATCAGCCGCCAGGCGAGCTCGATGGCGCCTTCCTTGAAATAATCGCCGAAGGAGAAGTTGCCGAGCATCTCGAAAAAGGTGTGATGGCGCGCGGTGTAGCCGACGTTCTCGAGGTCGTTGTGCTTGCCGCCGGCGCGCACGCATTTCTGCGAACTGGCGGCGCGGGTGTACTCGCGGCGCTCGACGCCGGTGAAGACGTTCTTGAACTGGACCATGCCCGCGTTGGTGAACATCAAGGTGGGATCGTTGCGTGGCACGAGCGGGCTCGATTCCACGATCTCGTGGCCATGGCCCGCGAAATACTCCAAAAATGCCCGGCGGATGTCGTTGACTGACTTCATGGGTCCCAATGTAGGGCGCAAGGCCCGGAAAAGAAACGGCTTCGGCGTAAGCAGCGCTTTTTATCGGGGGTTTGGGGGAAAGTCCAGCAAGCGCCGCGCCATCCCCCTGAAACCGCGCGCGGCGGCTTAAAGAATCATGGCCCGGCTGGGGGCAGCCGGGCACCCCGCGCTTGCCTCATCCTAGATCGGATCATGATTTATCGAAAACATCATTCGGTTCCGATAAATCATGCGAATCCGATCTATACCAATAATTTAGAGCCGATTCACATGGTTGTCGGATCGCCGTTAGCGATTCCGACTAACCATGACCGGCTCTAAGCGACGGCGAAGGTGAGGCTTAAAGAACATGGCCCGGCTGGGGGCAGCCGGGCCATGTCGAGGGTCTGAGGACGGCTCTCCGCGAGACGTAGACGGGAGAGAGCCCAGACGGGCGGCGCTCTGCTCTTGAGGGCGTCAAGGAGAAGCGCCGGGGAAGACCGGCGGGCCGGGCGAGCCCGCCGGGGAGGAAACGGATTTAAACCGGAAGATTATTCGCCGGACGCCTCCGCGAGGCCGTCGTCGCCGCCGCCGGCTTCGGCGTCTTCAGCCGGGCCTTCCATCATCTTCTCGGCGACGAGGCCCGCGTTGGCGCGGATCTTGGCTTCGATTTCGTCGGCCATCGGCGGGTTTTCCTTCAGGAACGTCTTGGCGTTTTCGCGGCCCTGGCCGATGCGTTCGGAATTGTACGAGAACCAGGAGCCGGATTTCTCGACGATCCCGGCCTGCACGCCGAGGTCAAGCAGTTCGCCGGTCTTGGAAATGCCCTGGCCGTACATGATGTCGAACTCGACCATCTTGAACGGCGGCGCGAGCTTGTTCTTGACGACCTTGACGCGGGTCTGGTTGCCGACCACCTCGTCGCGGTCCTTGATCGCGCCGATGCGCCGGATTTCCATGCGCATGGAGGCGTAGAACTTGAGCGCGTTGCCGCCGGTGGTGGTTTCCGGGTTGCCGAACATCACGCCGATCTTCATGCGGATCTGGTTGATGAAGATGATCATGCAGTTGGAGCGCGACACCGAGGCGGTCAGTTTGCGCAACGCCTGGCTCATCAAGCGGGCCTGCAGGCCCATATGGGAATCGCCCATCTCGCCTTCGAGCTCGGCGCGCGGCACGAGGGCGGCGACCGAGTCGATGACCAGCACGTCGACCGCGCCGGAGCGCACCAGCGTATCGGCGATCTCGAGCGCCTGTTCGCCGGCGTCGGGCTGGGAGATCAGCAAGTTCTCGACGTCGACGCCGAGTTTCTTGGCGTAAATCGGATCGAGCGCGTGTTCGGCGTCGATGAAGGCGCAGGTACCGCCCTTCTTTTGCGCTTCCGCGACCGCGTGCAGGGCGAGGGTCGTCTTGCCGGAGCTTTCCGGCCCGTAAATTTCGATGATGCGCCCGCGCGGCAGGCCGCCGATGCCGAGCGCGATATCGAGCCCGATCGAGCCGGTCGAAACCGCGTCCGCCTCGACCACTTCGCGCTGGCCGAGCTTCATGATCGAGCCCTTGCCGTAAGCCCGCTCGATCTGACCGAGAGCCGCCTCCAGCGCCTTACCCTTATCCATGTTATCCCTTTCCGGCATCCGGACGACGGTGCCTGTCGATTTCCCCATTGTGCGATCCTCCTCGAATCTCATGTACTGTCAAGCGGTGTCGGAGATCGCAATGTACCTGTTTTGTTCTCATTGGCAAGTAAAATTTTAAGCCATTGATTTATATTAATAATCAGACTTATGTTCCGGAAGTGTTCGCCCTGAATCGGCATCTTCCGATTCGGTGATTATATACTTGACAAAGCAGGCGCCCTTGGATACCTTGAAACCCAAGGAGAATTGCCATGTTTGACCTCACAAACCCCATTTTCACCGACCCCGATAAAGCCAGGGAACACCTTGAGGCCACTCGCTGGCCCCATGGCCCCTTCTGCCCTCATTGCGGCGAGGCTGAGGACATAACCCCTCTCAAGGGCAAGGCTCACAGGAAGGGCCTGCACCAGTGCAATTCCTGCCGTAAGCAGTTCTCCGTAACCGTGGGAACCGTGTTCGAGCGCTCCAAAGTCCCCCTGAATAAATGGCTGGCCGCTACCTATCTCATGTCCTCCAGTAAGAAGGGAATCAGCGCCCATCAAATCCACCGTATCCTCGGAATCACCTACAAAACCGCTTGGTTTATGTGCCATCGCATCCGTGAAGCCATGAAAGACGACAACCCCGCGCCCATGGGCGGCGGCAGTGCTTCGGTGGAGGTGGATGAAACGTACATTGGCACTAATGATAGGGGCCGAAAGTATAGAAAGCGTTACCCTCATTTGAAGGATAAGAAGCGCCGTAATATGAAGGTTGTTTCATTGGTCGAGCGTGATGGCGAAATCCGCTCTTTCAAGGTGGATAAGGTCAATTCCGTAACGGTGCAGGAAATCCTGTTCCGCAACATCGACCGCAAGAGCCACCTGCTTACCGACGAGTCACCTGTGTATTTCCAGATTGGCGGAGAATACTTCTCCCACCAGACCGTCAATCATGGCCGCAAAGAATATGCCCGTGGCTTCGGTATTCACGTCAACACGCTCGAAGGCTATTTCAGCATCTTCAAGCGCGGCATGAAAGGCGTCTACCAACATTGCCAGGAAAAGCACCTGCAGCGCTACCTCTGCGAATTCGATTTCCGCTACAACAACCGCAAGATTGACGACGATCAGCGCACCCAGAAAGCCCTAGAAGGAATCGCCGGCAAACGTCTGACCTATCGGCGGACTGGTGACTGGTCGCACCTCTAAGCCCAAACTGACAAGGGACCAGTTCCGCGCAGTTTTACTAAAGATTTGTCAAAATGCCGAATGAAGGTTGCCCCCAAATGATTGAAGAAATCCATGAATGGTCAGGCATGATCTTCGCTCTTAATAACTGCTATAGCGACAAGTGCGGGGGCCTTCTTTGTTTGGAGAGCATACCAACCGATTATTGAGGTAAGTATAAAAAGGGAGCGTGATGGAAGCGTTAGGCTTTTTATGCATGTTACCAATCAGGCGAAACATGCAATAACCGTTGAAAAAATAGAGCTATTAAAACCTAAAGGGGGCCTTATTGGACCCCATAAAGACCAGCTTCGGAAAATCTGGGAAAAAGTTCGAGGTATTCCGCCTAATCAATCAGAGCCACAGAATATTTCCGGCATCATTCAATTACCGGAATCTACATCAGCGCCAAGCCTTATTTCAATCCGAGTAACCATTGCGGATAATCGGCCAAGAAGGTCACTAAAGCGACATACAATAAAAAGAAAAATCACAGAC
>JBBDTH010000133.1:0-22906 GCA_040904505.1 Rhodospirillales bacterium
ACGAGCTGTGCAAAAAACTGCTGCTCGACGGCACGCGCACGCTGTCCGAACAGCTCGGCCATCATCCCGCCGAGGGAGAAAAACTCCGTCCCTAGAGCAGATCATGTTTCGATCTAGAGGTCTTTCTTGATGCCGCCGTAATTCGCGAAGTTGATCACGGTCGGCCGAGGCTCGTCGAAGGCAAGCCACAGCCGGAACAAATGGCGGCGTTTGGCCGGGTTCGGATCGTCCACGAACGCGGTGCGGGAATGGAGCATGGTGAAATTGTTGTTAATCAACATTTCGCCTCTCTTAAGGTCGAATTCGAGATGAAAATCCGGATCGCACGCCAGGGCGTGGAAATAAGCAAGCGCCTCTTTTGCTTCCTCGCTGACCGGCAGGACCCGTTCCCGGATCGCTTTTTCCACCGGATCGCTCTGAATCGTGCAGCTCAGATAATTCTCGGCGACGCTGTACACCGGAATTCGACGCGGTTCCTCATACCCGCCTTCCTCCATGTGCATGAACGGGTAACCGTAATAAAGATGGGGCAATAATTCGGGCCGTTTGGTCAGAATCTCGTTATGAATCGCCGTGGAACTCGCGACCATCGTCGTGCCGCCTTCACGCGCGGTTTGGTGGCAATAGAGCGCGCTGGTATCGGCGCGGTCGGTGTGAAATTTGAGGGTTTGGTTGGTCTGGTAACCGCGAACCCGGTCTTGGCCGAGACGCCCGCCGGTATCGACGACGTGACCGACAAGATCACCGTGGGAATTTTGCGATTTGGCCGTTCCCAAATAAGTCCCGATGCCCCAAAAAAGTTTCGCCGCATCCTCTTCCGAATATTTTTCGCCGGATATGCCGCGCACGAAACAAAACCCGAATCCATTGCGAACCTGATCGAGTATCCGGCTCAACCGTTTTTGCAGCGTCGGCAAGGGGAAATCCGCACGGGTGATTTTTTCAACCGGCAATCCCTTGGCATTGACGCCCGCGAGCGCCGCGTCCAGTTCGCGAAGCTCCGTATCGGTCAATTGATGAGCCCAATCCAGGCTATCGCCTATATCGCGGGCTTTCCAAGCACTTTGATCGTTAACGGGGATTTTCAAAATTTGGTTCATATTCTTCGATCCGAGACGTGAAATGAGACGTATACGAGATAGTACGCGATAATACGGCCTCCCACCACCGAAGCAAACACCGGGAGCGTGCCATCTAGGACCGCCCCATACGTCCTATATTTGTCACAGATTTCGCACCGTTGACACAAGACCGGGGCCCGACTTCTCCATAGGATTCACTTGCGGGTGACGAATTCCATCGTCATTCCGAAAGGCCGGATTTAAGGCCGCAAGATAAATCAGGAGTTCGGGGTTATGAATCACTCTATCGCAGAGAGTTTGCATACCTATATACAAAGCCTACGCCGGTATGCGCTTGTGCTGACACGCGATTCCAACGAAGCGGACGATTTGGTTCAGGAATGCCTCAAACGAGCGTTAACCTATATTCAAAACGGCCAACAGATTTTAAATATGCGGGCATATCTGTTTACGATCCTCCACAACGTGCATCAGGATGAAATAAACCGACGGCGACGGAACGGCAGGCCCGTTCCCATCGATCACGAGTCCGTCCGCCTGGCCTATCCGCCATCCCAGGACGCTCATATGGAATGCCGGGATATGTCCAAAGCACTGAACAAATTGCCCCATGCACAACGGCAAGTGGTCCTACTGATCGGACTGGAAGGCCATTCCTATCAGACCACCGCAAAAATTCTGGGCATACCCATCGGAACCGTCATGTCGAGGCTTAACCGCGGCCGAAATGCGTTGCGAAGCGTTACGACGGCCACGGCCGTCACGGCAGACGAGCCGAAACAACGCCGGCAAACCGCGGGGTGGAACCAGCGCGCCAAAGTAGAAAAGGCATATGCGGGATAATCACGGCGTTAACGGATCAGGGTGCCGACCGGGAACACGGGCACGCATAAAAAAAGCCGCCCCCACGAAAGGGGGTCGGCAAGTTTATCAGGGAGGGGATTAAGGTTCTTTACGGTTTTATTTTATTTACGATTTTCCTTCAGGCATGCCTGCCGCTTCACCGGATCCTTGATTTTCTGACATTCGGGCGGCACCTGAGATTGCGTGATTACGATCTTTTCATCCATGGGCAAAGTCGTTGCCTGAACTTGGCCCATCATCCCGGCCGAAAACAGCAGCACCATCGCCAACACGCTTAATTTGAGGCCGTTTATCATGATTTTATTCCTTTTGCGCTTCGCCGGCATCGGCCCGCATGACCATCCGGCTTGACCGAACCACCCTGTTTTGCGGTTCTGTATAGGTAGACCCGCCATCGCGGTCTTTATTCCGGGGAAAGAGCAACGCCGGCCCACACGAACGCTCCGGGCGAACGGAGAGATCGGGAACCGCCGCCCTCCGCGGCGAACAAGGAATTCCAAAATGAAGCGAGGACAGACCGCCTTGATGGAGATCGGATTCACACGATTTATCGGAACCAAACGATGTTTCCGATAAATCGTGATCCGATCTAAATACTCCGAGTGCGCCCACCGTCCACGTTAATGGCAACTCCCGTCAGTTTACCGGCCCGCGCCGAAGCCAAAAAAACGGTCACGTCCGCAATGTCCTCGGGCATGATCACACAGCCCATCGGCACTTCGCGCAGCAACATCTTGGTCGCTTCGGCCTTCGATATCTTGCGATCCTTCGCGGTCATGTTCACGAGTTCGGTAAAACGACCGGTGTCGGTGGTGCCGGGATTGACGGCATTAACGGTGATGCCGTCCGGCCCGAGCGCGTTGGCGAGTGCCTTGGTCGCGCTCAACGTACCGAGGTTGATGGGACCCGACATCATCGACAGCGGCGCGGGTTCGCGCCCGCGCGTGCCGGCGATGTTGATGATTCGGCCCTGCTTGGATTTACGCAGGTACGGCAGGCATTCGCGGGTCATGCGCATGAGCCCTATCGGTTTGATGGTGAAACCCTCGTCCCACTTCTTGTCGGGAATATCCTCGAGGTGCCCGCGCGGCGCACCGCCGGCGCAGTTGACGAGGATATCGAGGCCGCCGAGCTTCTTGATTGCGCGCGTAACGCTCGCCCGGATGGTCGCGGGCTTCAATAAATCAAGGGCAATGTCGAACGCTTCGATCTCCGGGTGAGCCTTTCCGAGCTTGCGCGCAAGCGCCTCGCACCGTTTACGGTCGCGCCCGAACAGCGCGAGGCTGACCCCTTCGGCCGCCAACGCTTCCGCGATCGCTTGGCCGATGCCCCGGCTTGCCCCCGTAACGAACGCCTTGCGTCCTTTCAGTCCCAAATCCATGGAGTATCCCTTTTCGGCTGACGATGAATGTAGAAAACGGCCCGCGACCGAGGCCCGGCACCGTTTTAGCAAAGACGGTCCGGTTGCGCCAGCGGGACTCTTCGATGACTCGGCATCAAGAACGATGTGCGGTCAGGGATTTTCCATCCCGAATACCGAAGCATTCAACCACCTGCATGGTGCCTTTCCCCTTGACACCGACATTGCCCATCATCCGGCCGCGGCAATATTCCTCGACGCGCAACCACGATTCATGAACCATCGTGACCGAGCCCGGAGTTCCGGTTGTTACCATACGCGCGGCGACATTGACGCAGTCGCCCCATACGTCGAATTGGTATTTTTGCCGGCCGACGACACCCCCCACGACCGAACCCTGATGAACGCCGACCCGGACTTCGCAATGGGGCGGTATCTTTTCCGCCGCCGCGATCATATCCAAACCGCATTTGACGGTTGCCAGAAAAGTATCCTCCAAGGGCCGTAACAGCCCCGCCGTCGCCATGAATTCATCGCCGATGGTCTTGATTTTAACCAAGCCGTGATCGTCGACGATCTCCTCGAACTTTTCGAACAACGCCTGCAGAAACGTCACGACGTCTTCCGGCGACCGACCGTCGCAAAAGGACGTGAACCCGACGATATCGCAAAAGAGAATCCCGACGTTTTCGTAACGCCTCGGCTGCACCTTGCCCCGGTGGCTCAATTCCCGGGCGATCTCCGCGGGAAGGATGACGCTGAGCAGAGCATCGGCGCGCTTTTTCTCGGCTTTCATCTGACGGACGTACGATTCCTGCTGATCCCGAAGCCGCTTATTGTCGAGGCACGCCTTGATCCGGGCCTGTAACAGGGTCGGGTTGAAAGGCTTGCGGATATAATCGACCGCCCCCAGCTCGATGCATTTCACGATGCTATCCATGTCTTGGTTGCCGGAGATCATGATGACGGGAACATCCCGTGTCGCCATATTCGATTTAATGGACTTGAGAACTTCGTCCCCGTTCACGCCCGGCATCAGGATATCCAAAAGGATCAGATCGAAAGCGGCTTTTTCGATTTGTTCCAGCGCCTCGGTGCCGTTTTTTACCACGACAATGTTCTCATAACCGTTTGCCTTGAGGTGATTCAACAGAATCTCCCGGTTGAACGGTTCGTCTTCGGCAACGAGCAAGGATGGGTTTCGGTTGTTCATCTTATTCTTTTGACATTGTCGTTCATACTTTAAAATCCACCATGGTTCCGGTACGCAAACGCCTCTCGATCGCGGGTTGCTATTTCTTACGTACCCAGACGGAACCCTCCAGGTCGTCTTGCGAGACCAATTGCGCTACTTTGTGTAGAAGATGTTCCGTGATCTGGGTGCCGGCCTTGATCAGGACATTGCCGTTCGGCCCCTTCACGTCAATCGCGATGACCGCGCCCACCCAAAGATCCTCGACCGGGATCGGAACCGCCCCCGGCTGGTCCCGCTTTTTGAGCTGGGACTCGATTTCGTCCATCTCGTCCTTGACCGTCTTCTTGATGATCGGCCCTTTCAAAACCACATTCGGCATGTCGTCGCCGCGGGTTTCCGGCACCGCCACCGCCTCGTAGTCCGCGACGGTCTTGAGGGGCACGCTCGTTTTCAGGACCCGGGCGAACTTCTTCACGAGATCGTTGCGCGAGACGGGTTTGACGACATAGGCGTTCACGTCCAAATCCAGACTAGTCGCGATGATCCCCTCGTCGGAACGGCCCGTGAGCATGATGAAGGGAATTTCCCGCGCAACGCCGGCCTCGCCGGTCCGCACGGCCTTGAGAAACTGCAACCCGTTCATCGGCAACATATTGAAATCGGAAATGATGCAATCGAAGGCATTCCGCTGAACCTGCAGGTCTTCCGCGATATCCGGCCGCTCGAGCAGAAGTCTTTTCGAAAGCGACGAGTTCCGTTCCGAGCTGCCTTCGCTCATGATCTTGATCGCCTGAGCGCCGTCTTCGGCGGTAACGATATCGCGCACCCCGATCGTATTCAGAATTTGGATGATGAAATGCTGAACGAACTGGTGGTCGTCCGTTACCAGCACGCGCAGGTTGAGCTTCTCGAACGACGTTACCGGAGAAGGCTCGGGGTTCATGGGCATCGAGGGGCGGGACATGGGGTTCTCCAAATCGTCTAGTCGGATTCTAAAGCCGGCAAGGTCTCAATATAGACCTTCACGTCATTAAAAGCCCGCTCGACGGCGGGGCTGAGTTCTTCGATCTTAACCCAATCCTCCTCTTCGGCCGCTATTTGAATTTTCGCCATAAGACCGGCAAGGGCCGCGGCGCCGGCGGACGCCGAAGCGCCCTTGGCCGAATGGGCGAGGTGCCGCACGGCCTCGACATTCCTGCTCTCGATTTCAATCCGCAGATGTCCGGGAGTTTCGGCAATGGTGCTCCAGAAAAAATCAAGAGTCTGCTTGAGTACGGTTTCGTCATCGCTGCCGAGGAGCTTGACAAGCTGGCAGAGATTGACCGGCGGCGAAACCTTGCTGTCCGCCCCGGCCGCCTCATTACCGGGTGAAACCCGCCGTGACCGGTCCCGGTCCCGCGTGTCGGTCACGGAATCGTCGGCGACCGACACTTTATTAGGCGGCGGCGCGGTTTCATTATGCGACGGCGGCGCGGTTTCCGAGCCCCCGAACGGCCGGCGCAAATCCGCCGCCTCGGGCAGCCATTTCAGAATCGTCCCGTCCAAATCGGGCAATTCGACCGGTTTGCTGAGAAAATCGTCCATGCCGGCCTCGAAACATTTTTCCGCATCGCCCCGCAGGGCGTTCGCGGTCAAGGCGACAATCGGCAGGCGTTTTTCTCCGTTCGAGGATTCGGCCTTGCGGACGCGCTTTGCCAAATCGTAACCGTCTATGAACGGCATGAAACAATCGCTCAGCAACAGGCCGTAGCGCCCCTCATCTTTGTTCAGTTTTTTCCAAGCTTCCATGCCGTCGTTGGCGATCTCCACGGCATATCCGAGGTAATTGAGTTGGCGTTCGATCACGATTTGATTCATCTTGTTGTCTTCGGCCACCAGGATTACGGCGCTCGCTCGCGCGGCTTCTTCGATGGAAGGCGGGTTGTACCGAGTCGCGGTCATGCCGGTGAAATTCGTTTCCGTTTCTTCCTCGACGTCCCGACCGACCGCACGGGCGATCGCGTTGCACAGCCGTCGGTAATGAATCGGCCGGGAAACAAGCCCCTTGAACAAACCGGATTCCATGATCCTCAAGGCACTCGCGTTGTTCACGGGCGCCGTCAGAATCAAGGGCAGGCCCTTGATTTCCGGATAGCCGGCGAGATTCTCGGCAAAATCCTGGGCGGATTGTTCGCCGAGCTCCAGTCGGACGATGGCGGCATCGTAAGGTTCTCCCGCATCGGCGGCCTCGATAAGCGCCGTGACCGCCTCGCCGACCGAACGGGTCTGAAAACAGGCGGCGCCCGCCGCCGTAAGGTATCCCTCAAGGGCCGCGCGCGGCGACGTCGCAAAGGCACAGATCAGAATCTTAAGGCCATCGAGAGGCTTGGCCGGACGTTGCGGACTGTCCTGAACGCGCCCGAACGGCAACCGGAACCAGAAGGTGGACCCCTTATCGGGCACGCTCTGAACCCCGATCTCGCCCCCCATCATTTCAGTGAGGTTCTTGCAGATGGCCAACCCGAGGCCGGTACCGCCGAACCGCCGCGTGGTGGAGGAATCGGCTTGAATGAACGGCGCGAAGAGCTTGGCCATCTCTTCGGGCGTCATGCCGATTCCGGTATCGACCACCTCGAACAGCAAAACCACTTGGTCGTCATCGCAGGAAACTTGCGTGACATGAAGCGAAATCGTTCCCTGTTCCGTAAACTTGGCGGCGTTGCTCATGAGATTGGTTATGATCTGCTGCAAGCGGATCGGATCGCCGGTCATCCTGTCGTCGATCGCGGGATCCATGAAGGGAACGATCTGCAAATCCTTGCTTTGCGATCGGCTCGCGACCATATCCGCCGATTCCTCGATCAGATCGCGCAGCGAGAATGCGACTATTTCGAGATCGAGCTTACCCGCTTCGATCTTCGAGAAATCCAGAATATCGTTGATGATCCGCAACATCGACTGAGCCGATTGGTCGACCACCTTGACCATGCTTTTTTGATCGTTGGTCAACGGCGAGCTTTTGAGAAGATCAAGCATGCCCTTGACGCCGTTTATGGGCGTCCTGATCTCGTGGCTCATCATGGCGAGAAACGAGGATTTTGCCTGAACCGCTTCCTCGGCGCGCTCTTTCTCTCGCTGCAGGTGTCCATTCATCCGCTCGGATTCGCGCGTGCGAAGCTGCGCCGTACGATAAAAGCGCAGCGCCAACGACGTGGACAGGACGATCAGGAGAATGATCACGAACCAAACTTCGGAAAGCGGCGACAGCAGCCGGGCCTGTTTCGCCGGGCTGGGCCACACGTAAACGTCCCACATCCGGTCATAGACGCTCAAGGCGGCATGGCGCGGCCACTGTCCTTTTCCCCGAAAGAAGCCCTCCGACGCGGTGACTTTCGGCACGCGCGTCTCGCCGGCAAGATAGGCTCCCTGCTCGAGCACCGTAACGAGATTTCCGGAATACCGCTGACGCCCGAGCGACCGGGACAAAAGCGCCGAAAAGCGCAACAGCGCAATCATATAGCCGTCGGAACGGGCTTGATCGTAAAGCGGCAGGGCCGCCAGGAAAGCCCGGTCGCCGTCCGGCAGGGGAAACGACTCGGACAGACTCACGCCGATTTGTCCGTCGATGCCGTCAAGCAGCCGTTGGCGCACGCCGGCGAACGCCGACAGCGGATCGGCGGCGGTTCCCCACTCCAGGGACGGCACGGTCCATTGCGGCGAAAACGCCGCATCGATCCATTGCAGCGCCTGGATTCCCGGATATTGGGAAAAGCCGAGCCACGCATCGTGAATCCATTGCTCCCGGCTCGGGCGGCCGCTGGCTTCCCAGTCCCGCGACATAACCTCGAGCGCCGCGACGTGATTTTCCGTGGCGGCCACGATTTCGCTGCGGGCCAACCGCATCATATCTTCCATTTCCAGGTCGACATTCCGGCGCTCGTCGCCGCGCAGGCCTTGCCACAAGACCAGGGCGAAAACGGCGCCGCTCAAGCCCGCCGCAAGCGGCAGCCATGCCGGCATCGTTTGCTCCTCGCCCCAGTCGCGGCGGAACTCGTACACGATCAAGGCATATCCCAATGCCGCGAATCCCGCCGCGGTATTCAGCGCCATGGACGTCCAGACCTTCAGGCCCAACGGTTTATCGAGGCCGAGCAAATATCCCACCAAAACACCCAGCGCGACGGCCATGACGACGGCGGCGAATATACCCGTGAACGGATTATAGGACCGGCGCAAGCGGTAGACGGCCGACAGCACCAGGCTCAATCCGGCAAGCGTGAAACAAAGCGCGGTAAACGGCGACATGCGGCCGGTATGATACGTTTTGTTCGTGATATGCGGCTCCCAAAACAACCGGTCGACGGCAAGGTCCACATCGAAGGCATATTGCAGGCCGCTCGCCAGGCCGAGTGCAACCGCCGCCGCGCCGACTGCCAAGCCCGATTTTCGATACCCGAAGCGCAGCGCCAATAACCCGGCGCCGCAAAGCACAAATCCCAAGGCGGTATTGAACTGCATCGCGACGAGATTGGGCAGCACGCTGAGAAGCAAGTCCGTTTCGGTGAACCACCCGACCAGAACGATGCTTCCCAACACCGTCACGGCGGCCGCGCATACGGCCACGGTGCGGCCCAGCCATACCGAAACCGATAGGTCTACCGTTTCCGACGCACTATTCGCCCTTGCGTCTTTGTTCATGCCTAGCCAACCCTATGTGTCGTTTCTTTTCCGCCCGTTCGGGGCATTTATTCACTTTTGGAATCGCGCTTCGCCTAAACCGCC
The DNA here is from genome assembly GCA_040904505.1 of Rhodospirillales bacterium. GTDB lineage: Bacteria > Pseudomonadota > Alphaproteobacteria > Rhodospirillales > CALINB01 > CALINB01. The sequence continues at coordinate 9,263 of JBBDTH010000133.1, forward strand.
GCCGTGGACATACCACTCACGAGGACTCGGGGCAATCGATACCCCGGACGAACGCACCGATCCCGCCGTATGCCGGACTTACATTCGAGGCGTACGCGCGGCACAACTTTATATATTTGTATTGATTATTGACTTGAATGCTTCCGAGGCGGATTTAGGTTCACCGAGGAAATGCGTTAGTAAAAAATTACGCTTGTCGTTTAAACGAACCTAACTCTAAGCACTGACTCTCAGGTTTTGATAACGGTACTTGTCTTGCCCGCGAGAACGCTGCTTTCCGAAACCGCTCGGCACCCCCTTTCGCTTCCCCACTTTCCTCTCCCCAGAGGAGGGTCATCTCTAATTCATCACGGCAATCACACGTAATCATTCAATAAATACAAATCATGCGTACGCTCACGTCTATACGTAATTACACTAATATACGTAATTATACGGAAGTATAATTGTTTGAAATAACGGGTTTTTTGAATACTTGGTTATGCCGAGGCCGACGCCAGAATGAGCGCCGGCCTCTTTAATTGATTATCCGGCAAGCGGCGGCGCTACCGCTTTAGCGTCACCAAGAGAATGCGATTGGTGCTGCTCTGATGAATGATCAGGTTGCCGTCGCGGGTCGGCCTCATGTGGCGGATAATACCGGCATGCACGCCCCCCGACGGAATCGGCCAGCTTTGGAACGACTCCGTCTTCGGATCGAAACGCACCAGCGCATCGGGCCGTTTCTTCGACTCGTTGTACCAGACGATTCCGTCGATGACCGCGAGGGCATACGGGTGCGACTTCGGCCCGCTGGGCGACGGCCACTCCTTGATATCGCCGGTTTTAGGATCGTACCGGCCCAGACGTCCCCGGGACGAATTGACATACCAGATCATGCCGTCTTTCGCGATATCGAGACGCCGGACTTTGGTTTTCTCGTGCGGCAACTTGATTTCCGACAGCGCCATGGTCTTGGTGTCGATCTTGATCAGGCAGTTGCTGCCGTTGCACGCGACCCACGGCGTTCCCGCGGCATCGAGTTTGATGCCGTAGGGCCGCGACTTCGGCGTCGGCAACGTCGCCAGTTTGACGTCGCCCGTTTTGGGATCGAGCCGGCCGACCATGTTGCTGTGCTGCAGGGTGAACCAGAGAATTCCGTTCTTGTCGAAAATGGCCGAGTGCGGGTCCTTGGCTTTCGGATCGGGCATCTTGTATTCGGTAATCTTGCCCGTTTTCGGATCGAGCATGCCGATGGTGGCGTTCTTGTTGCCCGTGTACCAGACGTTGCCGGCCCGATCGAGAGTCACGGTGTGGGGCATCGCCTTGTCGGGCAGCGGAAATTCCTTCATGTCTCCGGTCTTGGGATCGATCCGCCCGATCAGATTTCCCCACTGACCGGCCCACCAGATGGTTCCGTCGGCCGCTTCGATCGGATCGCGCGACCTTTGGCCGAGCGTCGGAACGACCCACTCCTTGAAGTCGACTTTTGCATCGCCCGAAATCAGCGTGGGCGCATGCTTCGTGTTCGGGGGAAATTTCGCCGCCAGGTATTGCGTGATCTTGTCGTGATCTTCGGCGCTGCCGGAAAGATCGATCATCGTGGCGATGATCTCTTTCCATTGCGCGGGGGTATAGCCGGAGCTTGCCGTAATCAGGTTGGTTTTGTGGCATGCCGTGCAGGCGCCTTCGACCAGGTCCTTGCCCGCGCCTTCCGGCAGCGTCGGCGACTTGCCGTGCGCAACGGTTACGAGCAGGCACGCAAGCGCGCCCGCCAACGATGCTATCGACAGTTTGGACGACAGTTTGGGCATAGCCCGCCTCCCATGAAATTTATTATGAAATTAATGACGAAGGATGATGACCGCCTTCATTCCAAGTCAAGCCAAAAGTCCGTGATCGGCCGGCCGCGCCCGAAATGGCCGGTAAAGTGCCGTGCGGAACGGTCGTTACAAAACAAACAACCGGCAAACGCCGCGCGGTCTTACTTGCGAAAGGCACTGCGAAAGAACATGCGTTCTTTCCGTTCGCCTTCCTTTTCAGCGCCGGTTGCGGATCGAAATTCAGAAGAAGCGTCGATAGAAAGAACCGATAGTCTATTCGGTAAAATCTATTGGTTAAGCCTTTACGCGCCTTCTATCTTGTTTGCATTACGCAAGTTGCAACTTCGGGAAGGTTTTGTCTTTTAACAATTAGAACCCTGAAAACGAGCGCTGCATTTCGTTGCATTATACTGAGGGCATTGTATCTACCCGCTCCATGAATGAAACCGACACCGGTGTCGGGTGATTGCATCGTGGGCTTCCAAGGATGGGAGCTTGTTCGGGAGAACAGCCTAGAAAAACGGCACACATGCCGTTGAGACCTTGGGAGTTTGGCGAACCGATGACCCGGACTTGGGTGAAAAATATTCGAGATCTTCTCCACCACGAAGCCGCGGGCGGCGCCTTGTTGCTCATGGCGACGATCTTGGCGCTTCTTCTCGTCAACTCGCCCCTGAACTGGATTTATAACGCCCTGCTCACCACCCCCGTCGCGATCCAGGTAAGTGCCCTCGTCATCGACAAGCCCTTGCTTCTCTGGATCAACGACGGCCTCATGGTCATCTTTTTCTTCCTGGTCGGGCTGGAAATCAAAAGAGAGCTTATCGAAGGGCATCTTTCATCCTGGCGGGAGTCCGCCTTACCCGTGATTGCCGCCGTAGGCGGCATGTTGATCCCCGCCCTTATTTACGTCTTCATAAATTACGACAATCCCGAAGCCATCCGGGGATGGGCGATTCCGTCGGCAACGGATATCGCCTTCGCCGTGGGCATCCTGGCCCTGCTCGGCAGGAGGGTTCCGACGGCACTCAAGGTTTTTCTGCTCGCGCTCGCGATCATCGACGATCTCGGCGCCATTATTATTATCGCCTTGTTTTACACCGCCGAATTGTCCCTGTTTTCGCTTTCCATTGCAGTGGTCGGTTCCGCAATTCTGTTTACGCTGAACGCCCTGGGCGTAACCCGGACCGGACTTTATATCGTCGTGGGAGTCGTCATCTGGGTCTGCGTTCTGAAATCGGGCGTTCACGCGACGCTCGCCGGCGTCGTCATTGCATTTTCGATCCCGCTTCGCACCAAGGACGGCACCGGCACGCCTCCCCTGCGCCGCCTGGAGCGCGAACTCCATCCATGGGTCGCTTTCGGCGTCATGCCGTTGTTTGCCTTTGCCAATGCCGGCGTCCCGCTGTACGGCCTGTCGATTGCGGATCTGTTAATGCCGATTCCGCTGGGGATTGCCCTAGGGTTGTTTTTCGGCAAGCAGATCGGCGTGCTCGGCTTCGCCTGGATCGGCACGAAACTGGGCCTGTGCCGCATTCCCGACGGAGTCGGCTGGCTGCAGGTTTACGGCGTCGCGCTGCTTGCCGGTATCGGTTTCACCATGAGTCTTTTCATCGGAACGCTGGCTTTCGCGGATCAAGCCAATGCGAACGCCGTTCGTCTGGGGGTACTTGCCGGATCCACCTTATCCGCCATCTCGGGCTATCTCCTCCTGCGCCTGACGACATCGAGTTACGCCAAAGCCGTTCCGAAGAAAGAGACGACGTACGACGGCGCCCTTCGCAAGTCCGCCTAGATCGCGGGTCATGATTTAGACGGCTTGATACCCGACTTCCCGGCGCGGCGGCAAAACAATACAAACGCGCAGTCCGCCGTGTTCGCGGTTCTCCGCCGTGATGGTGCCGCCATGTGCATGAATGATGGCCTGGGCGATACTCAGCCCCAATCCGGTCCCGCCCGCGTCGGCGTTTCTCGACTCTTCCGCCCGATAGAACGGCGTAAAAATCTTTTCGATCCGGTCTTCCGGAACGCCGGGTCCATCGTCCTCGACCGCGATCCGGATACCGCCTTCGGTCTCGGTTAGTTCGACTTGGGCCGCCTTACCGTATTTCACGGCATTGTCAATAATATTGGTCGTCGCCCTCTTGATGGATATCGGACGGCACTCGTAAATCAAATCCGGGCCGGCCTTGAAGGCCGCCGACGCTCCGGCATCCGTCATGTCATCGCAAATGCTTCCGATAAGAGCGGCAAGATCCACGTTCTGCATTGCTTCCTGCGGCGACATCGCATGGCTGAAGCTGAGGGTCGAAGAAATCATCGCTTCGATATCGTCGAGCATACCGACCATACGATCGCGTTCCTCCGGATCCTGCATCAACTCTGCCCGCAGCTTCAAATGCGTCACCGGCGTGCGCAAATCGTGGGAAATTGCCGCCAGCATCTCCGTTCTGTTCTTGATCAGCCTCGCCAACCGTTCCTGCATCTCGTTGAAGGCGCGCGCGGCCTGCGCAACCTCGCTCGGTCCGTTTTCCGGTAACGGGTCGGCTTGAATGTCCTTACCCAACCGCTCCGCCGCGCGGCCGAATCCCCGCAACGGCTCGGTGACCCGATTGACCAGCCAGAGCCCGACGACCAAGGCGCCGATGACAATCGATAAGATATAAAGTCCGGCTATGCCCGGCCAGATCGTATCGAAACGCCGAATCTCGCCCGAAAAGTTGAGCCACGTCGAATCGTTCAATTGGATCGAGACATTCAGAAATTCGGAGACCGACCCTCGGATTTTTCGTGTCATGCCGACATCCGGGCTTTCCTGGCTTCCGCCGGAGCCCGCCCCGCGCGACGGCTTGGAAAAGCCCACGATAATCCGGGCGGCCGGAATATCTCTGATCTGATCGCGCAAATACAGGAGCACCTGGGTTGCCAGATCGTCGTTTTCCTTTTTGGACGCCGGATCGGGTCCTTTGTCCGTCAGAAAAACATGGAATGCGCGGCTGTCCGAAGCACGAATGATATCATCCTGCATTTCCTCGGGAAATTTTTGGAGCAAATGCATGACGCCGGCTATTCGCTCCGACAAGTCGATCGCCTCCGTGGACACGACGGTTTCCTGCCGGTCGAGCGAATAAATGACCAGCCCTATAAAGTGGGAGGCGGCGAGGCCAACCGAGAGAATTAGAATTGCCCGACCGCGCAGGCTCTTCGGCCACAACCAACTCATTCTATCGAAACGGACGGCGTAAAGACGTAACCGCCGCCCCAAACCGTCTTGATGATTTTCGGGTCTTTCCCGTCGTCGCCGATTTTGCGTCGAAGCCTGCTGACCTGGCTGTCGATGCTTCTGTCGAACGGCGTTGCGTTGCGCCCCTTGGCAAGATCGAGAAGCTGATCACGGCTCAACACGACATGGGGATGCTGAACGAAAACCAGCAGCAGATCGTACTCGCCCGTGCTGAGCGGAATGGCTTCGCCGTCCTTGTCGATCAGTTCTCGCTTCGCCGTATCGAATACCCAGCCCTTAAAACGGCACCTTTTGGTTTTTATCTGGGTCCGCGGCCGCAACAACGATTGAGACCGGCGTAAAACGGCCTTAATCCTCGCCACCAGTTCCCGGCTGCCGAACGGCTTCGCAATATAATCGTCGGCGCCCATTTCGAGGCCCAACACGCGGTCTATTTCATCCCCCTTCGCGGTCAACATGATGATCGGGATATCGGAGGATTCCATTCTCAACTGACGGCAAAGCGAAAGGCCGTCTTCGACGGGCAGCATCAAATCCAAAATAATAAGATTTATCTTGTAGGACTCGAGAGACTTATACATGGCACGGCCGTCGGCGGCCGTCGTGACCCTGAAGCCTTCCTTGGCCAGGAGTTTAGCGATGAGCTCCCTGATTTCACGGTGATCATCGACGACAAGAATGTGAGCCGGATTCATCATGTCGCTAAAATAATACCGTTATTTGTTCTTAGCATTGTCAAAAATGTCACAAATTGTGTCATTTCCGGATAACGCCATAATTTCCTACATTCTCATACATCACGGCAAACTCCAGCAACGATTCTACGGGTTAATAGCACGGTTAATTGTTCGCAAAACAAACTCCGGACCGGCATCATGCCCACGCTCAAACAACTCCGCTATCTCGTCGCGCTGGCCGAACATCTCCATTTCCGGCGGGCGGCCGAAACATGCTGCGTCAGTCAACCGACTTTAAGCGGACAGATCAAGGAACTGGAGGACCGGCTCGGCTTAAAGCTGGTGAACCGCGATAGCGGTAAGGTCACGCTCACGCCGATGGGCAAGGAGATCAGCCGGCATGCCGAAAACGTGCTGGATTCGGTCCATGGCATCGTCGATTTGGCGAAGAAGCAAAAAACCCGCATGGACGAGACGATATGCTTTGGGGCCCCGCCGACCCTCGGACCGTATATCCTGCCCTACATCCTTCCGAAATTTCAGGAAACGTCCGCCGCGCTAAAATTTCAGATGCGCGAGCTATACCCGGAAATGATCCTGCAAAATCTTCATGATGGCCACCTGGACTTGGCCCTGCATCCGCTACCCGTCAAAAATACCCGGATCGAATGCGTCGGATTGTTCCGGGAGCCCCTGCTCATGGTGGCTTCGCCGCACCATGCGATCAGCAAGGCCAACCATGCCGTCCATCAGGACTTAAAAGGCGAGAAGGTTCTATCGCTCGACAATGACCCCTATCTTTACGATCCGATCCGGGATCTTTGCGCAAAAACGGATGCGATTCTTTCCCTGGAATATAAGGACACGAGTCTCGATACGCTGCGTCACATGGTCGGCATGAACATGGGCGTGTCGTTCTTTCCTGCCATGTACGTACGCTCCGAAATCCATAACGACGACCGCGTGATCGTTCGATCCTTCGACTCGAAGCCGCTTTACCGGTCGATCGGCCTGGCGTGGCGGCGGCGATCCAAGCGCCGTGACAAGTACCTGTCGATTGCCGAGTCGATACGCCTCACCATGAAAGAACGCGTTCCGGAAGTCACGGTGCTCCATTAACGTTCGTCGCGGGGGCGGTTGATCGGAGCCGTTCCGGCCCGGGCGCTTCAGGCCCGTTTAACGGCCACGGCGGGGCAATCCAAGCACCGGATGATTTCTTCCGCCGTGTTGCCGTATAAAAAATCCGACATGCCGTTTTTCCTCTCGTAGCCGACTACGACCAAATCGAAATCGTTCTCGTCCACAAATTGGCGAATCATACGGCACGGATCGCCCTTCGGCATATGGACGTCGTATGCAACCTCGTCGAGATTCACGCTGTCGAGAAGCCGGTACAAAGCCGCCTCGTGCTCGGCGCGATTCTTTTCGATCAACCTCTGCATAACCTTGGCGGTCGTCTCGGACCTGCTGGTCTCGAGATCCTTGCCGCGAAAATCCCAGGCGTGAAAGATCGTCAGTTCCGCGCACTCCGTACGCGCGACTTGGCCCGCGAAATCCAAGACTCGCCGCCCCAGACCGAGCGCTTCCGTGCCGTCCCGCATCGGATTGACCGCGGCGAGGATACGGCGGGTCTTCGCTCTCGAATCGGGCCGGACGATCCAAACCGGACACGGGCATGTTCGAAGAAGATGCTGCCAGGCTCCCGTGCCGTTCATGGAACCGTTGGCGCGGTCCGCGGCAAGGACAACGAGATCATGGTTGTTCGCCTCGACTTGCCGGATGACCTCCTGAATCACATTTCCGCAAATCGCGTCACAGGATACGTCGATGCCCTTGGAACAAATCGGGTTTACGGCCCGTTCCAGCCGCTTCCGCCGTTCGTCGGCCAATTGGGATAGTTTCACGTTCTTGCCGGCCGTCGGCTTGCCGAACAAGATCGTGCCGATATCCGGTTTGTCATCGACAACTTCAACGACATGCAACTCCGTACCGCCCGACAAGGCCAACTCATGAGCCTTGTCCAGAGCCGTTTCGGAACCGATGGTTCCCTGATACAGAACCAGGATGCTGTTGGCGGATTCCACCGCCGTCTCAGTGCCTCTCATGATCGAACCGATGCGTCGGCCGCGCTCGTGACGGCTTGTTGTTCCGTTATGCGCTATAGTATGAAGGGGGAAGCGCGCCGGCAGAAATCGGTTCTGTCTTTTTACCGATAGGTTTTTCCTATCTTGACCCGACAGGTTTTCCTAACTTGAAACGTATTTCATGTTTTGGCGCTCACCACGCCTTGACGACAAGTACGTCGCACGGCAAGGACTTCAGGAAATCCGTCGCGACGCTTCCGAAATAGTGCTGTGCCAAGCCGGTCCTACCGTGGGTGCCGAGGATAACGAGATTCGACCGCAACCGCTTGGTCTCGCGTTGAAGGACTTCGCGCGTTTCGCCGTTTCTGATAACGGTTTTAACGTTGATATTTTTGGAATTGCCCGACGCCGAACTTTCCGTCAGGTGTGTCATCTCCTCCTCGACGAGCCTTCTAAGCCTGACTTCATGCTCGCCTTGAAATTGTTTTTGCGTCTCATCGCCGGCCAGGAATCCCATGAACGGGATTTGAAAGGCGTGCACGATGTACAATTCGGCGTCACCCGCCAGCGACAATGCCGCTCTTACCGCGAACCGCGAATAAATCGAGAAATCGACGCCGACGACGATCCGTTCGTACGGCTCCGTTGCCGGATTCGGCACGACAAGAACGGGAAGCGTGCCGTTGCGGATAACGCGCTGCATCGTCTTGCCGGCCAAAACGCCGTCGCTGCCGGTGTGCCGGTGGCCGCCGAGGATGATCAAATCGGCCTCGTCGGCATGCGCCGCCTTAATGATCTCCCGGTAATCGCTGCCGCGCATGATCCGCACGGAGGCGTCGATATCGCTTATGCCGATATCGTCGAGATTCGACCTCACTTCGTTTTCCGCCAATTCGAGGAATTTATCCATAAGCGGCGCCGGCATCTCATCGTCCACGATATGAACGACGCACAGGCTGCCCGAATTCGCGCGCGCCAACACCACGCCGCGTTCCAGGGCATGGCGGGAGCGGGCCGATAAATCGGTGGCGACTAAAAACCGTTTCATGATGAAAGACCTTGTCGTTGATTTATATGACGATCACGCACATCTTAGCCGACGCGCTGCCGTTGAAGTTTGGCGTGATCTTGGCGAATTCGTGCTAATTGTGACGGTTTCCGGATAATCGTCACAATTTGCGACATTTGAGAACGTTTTTTGAACATCCGCATCCGCCGATACCGGGATGAAGACCCGGACGATACCGAAGCGACCGCACGGATTTTCTTCGACGCGGTGCATCTCGGCGCGACAGCGCATTACGACGCGGCGCAACGCAACGCCTGGGCGCCCGAAATTCCCGAAACGCCCGCATGGCGGGCCCGCTTGAAACCGCAAACCGTGCTGGTCGCGGAACGCGGCGGCGCAATCGTGGGCTTCATGACCCTCACGCGAGACGGCCGCATCGACCTCGCCTACGTCGCGCCGGACATGATCGGGCGCGGCGTCGCCAAGCGGCTTTACGACGCGATCCTCGCCGAAGCCCTCGAGGCCGGCCTGAAGAAACTCACCGCGCACGCCAGCCGCCAGGCACGCCCGTTCTTCGAGCGCCAGGGCTGGCGCGCCGTCAGGCGCCGAACCGTGACGCGCAACGGCGTCGCGCTGACGAATTTCGCGATGGAAAGGATCTTGGCGTGAATCCGCGTCTTGCCGCCGAATCCGGCCCGTGTTCTACATTAAGTGATTGTTTTTCTTCACTATTTCCGCGACTGCCCCGGACGCCGCCGCCGCTTACGCCCGGCGAAATCCCGCCGAACCGCGCCAAATCCCGCCAGGGCCCTGTAACTCATTGACTTTCGGGAGATTCCCCCTATATATCGCACATACGTATTGCATTTGTTTCGTCATACCTAATCGACCGGCCACACGTAAACGACCCGCCGGTTAGCTTATTTATCCCCTAACAATGTGAGCGTTAAACCAACCGCGCCGTCACGCGGTGTGTGGCGCGAAATTCAACTCTTCCTGTTAGAGGAAAATATTATGAACGGTACAGTAAAGTTTTTTAACCCGACCAAGGGCTTCGGCTTCATCGAACCCGAAGACGGTTCCAAGGACGCGTTCGTCCACATTTCGGCCGTCGAACGCGCCGGACTGACGTCGCTGCACGAAGGCCAGAAAGTCTCTTACGAGCTTCAGCCCGGGCAGAACGGCAAATCGTCCGCCGAGAACCTGTCGCTCATTAAATAACGACGCAAGCGGCGCCTCCGATATTCTCGGGGGCGCCGCGACGCGCTGTCGGCGGTACGTCGACGCCCCGCCCGCGTTCCGGAAGCCTCCGGCTCCGTAACGTCTCGATCCGAACCGGATCGGATTTAGAAAGTCACCGATATGTTGAGATCGAGAAAATCGAAGGCAGAAGAGCAATTTGCCGCGACTCAAAAGAAGGACAAGCTCGTCCTGAAAGAAAAGGAAAAGGCTCAGCAACACAAGGCGAACCACATGGCCGGCCTGCGCGCCCTTCGCCTGGCCAAGGAAGCGGAAGATAAAATAACCGCCGATAAGGAAGCCGCCGAAAAAGCCGCTACCAAAAAAAGAAAAGTGAAGTCCTAGCGCGAGCCCGGAACCGATCCGCGCCGCTCTCGATACCGCCGGCGCCGAACGAAAACATCGAATTACGGTTTGTGCATTTTGCCGGGGGCTATTCCGGCGCGATGCTTGTCATCGGCCGAAAAGGACAGCCCCATGAGCAGAACGCGACGACCCCACGCCGGTTTCTGTTACCCCGCGCTTTTGACCGCATGCGCGCTGGCGCTGTTCACCGCCGCTTCCGGCGGGGCATCCGCCCAAGACACGGCCGCATCCGACATCCCCGAAAACGCCCGCGCCAAGAGCTACGGCAGCGGATGGGAATGCGTGCAAGGCTACCGGGAAGCCGATGGCGCCTGCGCGGCCGTCAAGGTTCCGGCGAACGCCTATCCGACGGACAAATCCTACGGACGCGGCTGGGAATGCAAGCGCGGGCACCGGGAAATCGACGGGACCTGCGTCGCCGTCACGGTGCCGGCGAATGCCCATCTCAACGCCACCGGCAAGCGCTGGGAGTGCAACCGGGGATACAGAGCCGTCGAGGAAACCTGTGTCGTCATCAACGTCCCGAAGAACGGCTACTTGAAAAACGATTCCTACGGCTCGGGCTGGGCCTGCGACCGCGGCTACCGCCCGGTCGGGGAGGCCTGCGTCGCCGTCGTCGTGCCGCAAAACGGCTATTTCGTGGACGCCTCCTACGGCAGCGGCTGGAAATGCAAGCGCGGCTTTCAGGCGGTCCGCGACTCCTGTATTCCCGTCACCCTGCCGGAGAACGCCCACCTGGATTATTCCGGCAACACCTGGGAATGCGACCCGCCCTACCGTAAGCAACAGGATGCGTGCGTGATCCAAAAGTAACGCGGGAGCAAAAACAGCGCCCCGGCCCGTCAGCCGATGCGTCCCTTAACCGATTCGTTCGTCCCGGCGCGCCGCCTCGCCGTACACTTCCGGATTAAAGATATTGAACGGGCGCTCGCCGGCCAGGAAGCGCTCGATGTTCTTGACCGCGTACAGCGCCATCTCCTCGCGGGTTTCGCGCGCGGCGCTGCCCATGTGCGGCGTCAGCACCACGTTCGGCAGGCTCTTCAAGCCTTCGAGCGGCCCCGGGTTGGGCTCGGGCACCTCGGTCCGGTACACGTCCAGCGCCGCGCCCCGGATGCGTTGCTCGCGCAGCGCCTTCTCCAGCGCCGCCTCGTCCAGCACCGCCCCGCGCGAGGTGTTGATGAGGATCGCGCTCGGCTTCATCAACGCGATCAAGCGTTCGCCGACGAGGCCCTTGGTGTCTTTCGTCAGCGCCGGCGTCAGCAGGATGAAATCGGCCTCCATGAACAGATCCTCGAGCGAGCGGTACTCGGCCCCGCCGAGCGCGATCTCCTCGGCGCTGCTGAGCGGCGCGCGCTTGTTGTAGATAATTTTCATGTCGCAGGCGGCGGCCTTGCGCGCGATCAGCTGGCCGATCTGGCCCATGCCGACGATGCCGAGCTTCTTGTCGAACAACCGCGAGCCCATGAACGCCATCGACTGGTTCTGCCGCCACTTACCCGCGCGCAGGAACGCATCGGCCTCCGGCAGGCGCCACGCGGTCGCCATCAACAGCGCGAACGTGAACTCCGCGGTCGTGCGCGCCGTGATCTTGGGATTGCCCGCGACCGGCACGCCGCGCCGGGTCGCCGCCGCGAAATCGACGAACTTGGCGGTGCCGTGCATGGCGGCGATGAATTTCAAATTCTTCGGCGAGTCGATCACGCGGGCGGTATAGGGCACCTCGCCGAGCGCGAACAGGATGTCCGCGTCGCGCACGGCCGCCACCAGCTCGTCCTCCGGGATCTGGCGATCGACGTGGGGATAGAGGCTGACCTCGCCGAGTTCCTTGAGGCGCGCGACGGCGGCCTCCGGAATCGGCTGCGGCACGTAAATCTTGGTCATGGCGGTCCCCCCGGGTTGCGGTTCCTGGCGCGTTTCTAGCAGGCTGCTGAAAAACGAGAGTTTATGATTGACCTCATGCTTCGAGACGCTGCACTCCTCAGCATGAGGTCAATCGTTTCACTGCCTTGCCTCACCCTGAGGGCGAGCGTCTCGAAGGGCGAGGCAAGGCGTCCAAGACGTTTTATATCAGCCTTGAACCGGGGCTTCGAAGGAAAACGGCCGCGCCAGCGCGATCCGGCGTTCCTGCGGCGCGTACCAGCCTTGCGGGGCGTAATCGGCGGTGTGCAGGTAACAGCGCAGCACCGCCTCGTTCGAGCCTTCGGTGAAGGTCAAGAGCCGGCTCATGGGTGCGGCACCATGTTTGCGCGCGGGCTGGCCCTTTTGCAGGGTCTCGGCCTCGAAACTGCCGTGATGGCGGGTCAAGGCGGATGCATTGCAGAACGTCACCCCGTTCACGGTCTCGATCAGGCTTTTGTCGCCGAACGTGTCGTCGGGATAGGTGTGGGTGTGCCCGCCGAACCAGAACGCGAGCTTGCCCGGATTGGCTTTCAGCACTTCTTCGAATTTGTTCGTGTCCGCGTCCTCGCCGACCCAATAGAGATGCGAGGCGCCCTCGGCGTCTTTATAGCGCTTGTGATAGCCGCCCTCGACGCCCTCGAAGCGCCCGCTCGCCGTGGTGGTGTCGCGCAGCACGTGATGGGCGCAGGAGATCAAAATGCGATCCTCGTTGCCCGCCACCGCGGCGCGCCACCACGCAAACGTCTCATCGCTCATCGCGCCCGCCGGCCAGCCGCCCTTGTGCGAACGGCCCTGCGGCGGCCCCCCGTCGTTGCGATCGCTCATCATCAGGAGCGAGACGTTGCCGATATCGACCCGGTAGTTCTCCCAGGTGCCGGTAACGGGATAGGGCCGCGCTTCGTTGCGCACGCCGGACACGGCCGGGTTCTCGCCCGCCGGATCGATGTATTTGCGAAACCACCACTGGGTTTCCTCGTCCGGCCCGCTAGCATCGAGATTACCCGCGAGCGCATAAATCCGCTCGCGCCCGTGCGCCTTGCCCGCGTTCAACTGATCGAGCACGGCCGTCGCGTCCTCGTCCGTCGGCGGCAATTGCGAGCCGACGAAATCGCCCAAGAAGAACAGCGCGTCCCACACGAACGGCGGCCCGCCCTCCGCGCCGCCGTTTTCACTTTGTTCAATCGCTTCGGCGAAACTGCGCCGCCCGTGCTTCAAATCGCTATGCACATGCGCGCACGCGGCGAACCAGAGGTTGAGTTGTTTGGGGGATGGGGGCATGGAGGTATAAGAAAGCTTAGTTGACGATGATGCAGCAATAATTAGG
>JBBDTH010000134.1:0-22554 GCA_040904505.1 Rhodospirillales bacterium
GGGATGACGCCGACGACAGATTAATTGAGTCCGGACCCTAGAGCAGATTCACAGGGTTGTCGGATCGCCGATTGCCAACCATTTGGCATGGGCCAAAATGGCGATTCCGACAACCATGATCTGCTCTATGATATGATTACGTGATTCGCAACGTCCCAGGCCGAGAAAGGCTTTCCTTGCACGATCCTTGCGACGACCACTGCCACGCCCCGCCCCTTCCCGACGCCACCGGACGGCCGGTGGCCGCCTACCGCCGGGTGTTGTGGCTGGTGATCGCGATCAACGCCGGCATGTTCGCGGTCGAAATGACCGCCGGCCTAATGGCGCAATCGGTCGCCCTGCAGGCCGACGCCATCGATTTCCTGGGCGATTCCCTCACCTATTTCATCACCCTGCTGGTTCTCGGGATGGCGCTCAAGTGGCGGGCCTCGGCCGCGATCTTTAAAGGGGCGACCATGGGCCTGTTCGGCCTCTGGGTGATCGGCAACGCAGTGTACAACGCCTTGATCGCCACCGTGCCCGAAGCCGTGGTCATGGGCAGTGTCGGGATCGCGGCGTTGATCGCCAACGTCGTGAGCGCCGTGGTACTGTTCAAATACCGCGAGGGCGACGCCAACATGCGCTCGGTCTGGCTGTGTACGCGTAACGACGTCCTCGGCAACGTCGCGGTAATCGGCGCGGGCATCGCGGTCGGCGTGACGGCGACCGGCTGGCCCGATTACGCCGTCGCCGCGATCATGGCGTTCCTGCAACTGAGCGCATGTTATCAAATCCTGAAACGCGCCATCGGCGAATTGAAGACCGTCACTTAATCCGCTTCGGGTTTCTTGAGCGCCAACACGGAGTGGAGCACGATGGCAGACAGCACGATGGCGCCGCCGAGCCAGGTCGCCGCCGACGGCACCTCGCCGACGCCGAGCCACACCCAGAGCGGCCCCAATACGGTCTCCAACAACGCGAACAAGGCGACCTCGGCCGCCGGAATATAGCGCGTCCCCGAGAGAAACAGCGCCAAGGCGACCGGTACGATGAGCAGTCCCATGAGGGCGAGGATCGTCAGATCGTGTTGGCCGACCGTATAGGGCGATGCGTAAAACAGGCTCACACCCCCGGATAGAAGCCCCGACAGGCACAACGCCGGGATCGTCACGTCGGCCTTGGCGTAACGCAGGACGACCAGCGTCAAGCCTTGCACGATCGCCGTCGCCAGGGCGAGCCCGATGCCGAGCCATCCGCCGCCGCTCAGGGAGCCCGCGAAAATCACGACCACGCCCGACAGCGCCGCCATGATGGCGAACCAAGTGCGCGGCTTGACCCGCTCGCGGATCAACAGCCAGCCCAGCAACGCGCTGAACAGCGGCATCGCCGCCAGAATCACGAGCACGTTGGCGACGGTCGTATGCGCGATGGCCCCGACGAAGGTGATGTTGCTGACCGTCATCAGCAGACACGCAAAAAAGCCAATGCGCCCGAAGCCGCGCCACGGCTTTTTCCAATCGCCGCGGTTGAGCGCCAACAGTACGAGCACCAGCGTGAAACTCATGAAGACCGAGCGGTAAAACACGATGTCGGCCAGCCCGGCGTCTTGAATCAGGCGTAACATCAAGCCGTCGGGGCTGAGGATCAGCATCCCCCCGGCGGACAGCAGAACGCCCCGCCGGACATCGCCCGTGCGGCCGCTACTCATGGGTCGGACTCCGCGATGGCGGCACGCCCGTTACGAATCCCGGCGCGCCGGCATGGTGAGGAACGCGTTGACCACATGCCAAAACCGATGCCGGTTGATGCCGAGCGGCGCGACGTGCGCCTGGCCGGGCAGATAAATGAACCAGCTGTCGCGGTGCGGCAGTGCCTGGAAAAATTCGATGAGATCCCGTTCCGTCGCAATGCCGTCGTGCTCTCCGCGAATGACCATCACGGGGCATTCGATTTTCGCCGGATCGTTGAGCGGCAGTTTCGAGCACATATCGAGATAGGTTCCCGTCGGCACCTCGCTGCACAACGCCAGTTCGGCGTCGGCCAAGGCGTCCGGCACCTCGGGTTCGGACAAGCCTGGCTTATCGCGGGTGAAAATGCTGCGAAAGAACGCCCGGTCCACGGGCCGCGTGTCGTGGGTCCGGAAATGATCGAGCCCCTCGCGGCGCTTGATCAGGGTCGGCGCGTCCTTGCCGGTCCACACGAACGCATCGACGATCACGCGCGATACCCGCGCGGGTTGTTTTTCGGCGAACAGCGCCGCGCGCAACGCGCCCGAGGATTGGCCGTAAAACGCGTAGCTCTTTTGCCCGGTTTCTTTTTCGATCACGTCGCAGCCGGCGCTCAGATCGCCGACCGCCGTGGGAATATCGGAATTGCCCGTCGCAGGATCGGACCGGCCGTAGCCTTCGTGATCCATTGTCCAGACGTCGAATCCGAGGCGCGCGAAAACGTTCATGAAGGAATAATCGTCATGGCCCGGCACCTCGGCATCGAACCCTGAGCGCCCGGAAAACGACGAGCCGTGAACCAGGAAAAAAACCGGCCGGGGATTGCCTGGGCCGGGCCGCGATCCGGCATACTTGCGGTACATATAGAGCTTGAGCCCGCCCTTTTGCGCCCAATGCTCCTCGCTGTGAACGTCGCCCTTCACAATGCTGTCATCCGGCATCGGAACCTCCCTTTTTTTCTCCCGGCCGCCGCCTGTCGGGGGGTAGAGTGTGCCGTCCGGCGCGCGCCGTCAAGGCGGCAAACGCGATAGGCCCGCTCCGGATCGGTGGTATAGAATGAAACCCGCTGGAGGATCGTTCCATGATCGACCGATCTCGCTTCATTTTGTTTTGGGTCGCAGTCGTTGCGATGTTGTGGCCGTTCGCGACACCGGCTTTCGCGCAAACGGGCGACATCGCCTGCGCCCACGGACTGGTGAACAAAAACCCCCTCGTTCACCGCGCCGCCTTCGGGCCCAACAAAAAGATTCCGACGTGGCATCTGGACATTACGTACGTGAGCCATTCGACCTATTTCATCGAAACCCCCGAGGGCGTGTCCGCGGCGACCGATTACAACGGCTATCACAAGCCGCCCTACCTTCCCGATATCGTGAGCATGAACAACATGCACGAAAGCCATTACACGGACACGCCGGAGCCGGCGATCAAGCACGTGCTGCGCGGCTGGGATCCGATGTTCGGCATCGCGCGCCACGACATCAAGTTCAAGGACATGCACGTTTACAACATCCCGACGAATTTCTACGAGTCGGACAACAAGAAAACCAACCAAAACTCGATTTTCATGTTCGAGGCGGCCGGCCTGTGCCTCGCTCACGTCGGGCACCTGCATCATATCCTGACGAACGAACAAGCGTTTCGCATGGGCCGCACCGACGTGCTGTTCCTGCCCATCGGCGGATTCTCGACGCTCAGTCACGAAGAAGCCGTCCGGGTGATCGAGCAGGTCAAGCCCAAGCTCATCCTGCCGATGCATTATCATTATCCGGGTTCGGTGGAACGGTTCACGGCGCTGATGTCGCCGCGCCATCCGGTCAAGATGCTCGACGCCAGCACGATGCGGATCAGCAAGAAAACGCTGCCGAAAAATACGGAAGTGCATTTCCTGCGCGCCTTGGAACAGGGATATTGAAGATATCCTTTATCGGCACATCCTCATGGTTCGACAGGCTCACCATGAGGATGAAATACAGAGCCTCATCCTGATCTTGTCGAAGGATGAGAACGGTTTTTACTTCTTCTCCATCGCCATGTAGGGCGTGATCCCGGTCGGCAAATCGCGCAACGTATCCTGAAACGGCGATTTCGCCCGGTACAACTCTTCGAGGTGCAGTATCTCGTCCGGCGACAGCATCACGTCGAGCGCGGCTGCCAAATCCTCGACCTGCCCGGCGCTTTCGACGCCGACGACCGGCACGATCAGCGGCGATTTCGCGAGCAACCAGGCCAAGGCGATCTGAGACGGCTTGACGCCCTTGTCCTCGGCCAACGCGATGACCCGCGCGATGATCGCGCCGTCGGCCTCGGTGCCGTACATATCCTTGGCTTTTTTGTCGCCTTCGGCACGGGGCGAGCCTTTGCCGTATTTAGGATCGTGCAGCCCCGCCAACAATCCGCGCGCGAGCGGACTCCACGGTGTCATCGCGATGCCCGCGGCCTCGCACAGCGGGATTACTTCGCGCTCGTCCTCACGGTCGATCAGATTATAGAGGTTCTGCAAAGTGGCGAACCGGGGCCAGCCGGTGAATTCCTGAATCGTGAGCGCCTTCGCTATCTGCCAAGCATAATAGTTCGATGCGCCGACGTAGCGCGCCTTGCCGGCACGCACGATGTCGTTTAACGTTTCGAGGGTTTCCTCGATCGGCGTATCGTAATCCCACTTGTGGCAGATGAAGAGATCGACGTAATCGAGCCCCAACCGCCCGAGCGAAGCATCGATGGCGTCGAACATGTGCTTGCGCGACAAGCCGCCCGAAGCCGGGTTGTCCCTCATGCGGGTAAACGCCTTGGTCGAGACGATGATCTCGTCGCGCCGCGCGCTTTCGCGCAGAACCTTCCCGACGATCCGTTCGCTCTCGCCCATGGAATACTGATCGGCGGTATCGAAATACGTGAAGCCGAGATCGAGCGCCTTCTCGATCACGGGCCGGGCGTCTTTTTCCTCCAGCATCCAAGACCGCCAGGATTTGGCGCCGAACATCATGCAGCCGATTGCGAAGCGCGGAACCTTAAGGCCGGTGCTGCCGAGTGTGACATAGTTCATGGTATGCTCCCCAAATGGCTATGTTTTTGTTTCGAGGACAGTATCACGGCAACTTTCCGTGGTCACGGCCCGGCAAGTCCCTTATAAAATACGTCTCTTTTTGCTATATATTTAAGTCAGCATTCAGGAGCCGTTTTCATGATTAACGTCGCAGTCATCGGCCTCGGTTGGTGGGGCAAGAAAATGGCCGCCTGCCTGCAGGGCAACAGCGATAAGGTCCACATCAAACGCGGGATCGATCTGAACCCGGATGCGGTCAAGGACTTGGCCGCCGAAAAAGGCTTCGAGCTGACGAACAAATTCGAGGACGCGCTGACCGATCCGGATATTCAGGCCGTCATCCTGTGCACCCCGCACTCCCTGCACGAAGATCAAGTGGCCCGGGCCGCGGCCGCGGGCAAGCACGTTTTTTGCGAGAAACCGCTCGGATTGACCCGCCAAAGCGCGATCAATTCGGTCGAGGTCTGCGAACGGAACGGCCTTATATTAGGGGTCGGTCATGAACGGCGATTCGAAAGGCCCATGCAGGAAATCGAACGTTACGTCACTTCCGGCGCGCTCGGCACGATCATGCATGCCGAGGCCAATTTCAGCCACGATATCCTCGACAACATCCCCTTGGGCGATTGGCGGACCGATCCGAAGGACGCGCCGGCGGCGGCGATGACCGCCATGGGCATTCACATGTGCGACGCTTACGTGCATCTATTCGGACCCGCCGAGGAAGTCTGCGCCATGACTGCCAAGCGCGTCCTGCCGAACCCGGCGGGCGACGAGATCGGCGTACAGTTCAGATTCAAAAGCGGCGCCACCGGTTTCTTCTCGGCGATTTTGAAAACCCCCTATTACGGTCGGTTTTGCGTGTTCGGTTCGAATGCCTGGGTCGAAGTACGCGACACGACGCACCCGGAACACGGCGGTAAGAGTTACTTGACGCTCAGCAAAGCCGGCCTAAAGCCCGAGACCCGTGAACTGCCCGCGTTCGATGCGGTCAAGGCGAACGTGGAAGCCTTCGCCGACGCCATCGAAGGCAAGGCGGACTATCCGATGACGCGCGCAGAAAAGATCAACAATATCGCCGCGCTCGAGGCAATCGTGAAATCCGCCAACACGAAACAGGTCGTCGCGGTCGATTCCGTTTAAAGTTTATCTTGCCGGTTCGAGCTCTTCCGCGACAACCTCAGCTTTGTGCCCTTCGGCTTCCGCGGAGTCGAAGTTGAGTTCGATCTTGACGCCGTTGGGATCGAACAAAAACACCTGATAGAGCGCCTGATCGTTGACCTGACGCTCGTTGAACTCGACCTTGTGTTCCTTCATGCGGGCCAGCATGCCGTCCAGGTCCGAGCAGCGGAACGCCATATGATCCACGACGCCGCTGCCGTGAGTCGCATCGGACTGTTGCCCCAGGTATTTCTTACGGTTTTCACTGGTATTCTTGCCGCCGACGGTCAGGTGAATAACGTCCTTGCCGCCGAGATACAGCCAATAAACCGGAAAATTGAAGTTCGGGCTGGGGCCGACCTCGAAGCCGAGAACCTTGCAATACCAGTCCTTGGTGCCTTCGATGTCCGTCGTCTGTATCAGAAAATGCTCAAGATATTCCACCGGCATGACAGCGCCCTTTCGATTCATGGCCAGCCGCTATTGTATGAAAAATTGGCTGCATGCTTAAGCGTTAATTGCTAGGGTTCATCCAATCAATAGAGGAGGATGTTCCCATATGACCGCTTATTGGATTGCCCGTTCCAGGATTGACGATCCGGTCGCCTACAAACGCTATACCGATCAAATTCCCGCCATCATGGAAAAGTACCAAGGCAAGGTTCTGGCCCGTGGCGGCAAATACAAAATCATGGAAGGCCCGGAAAATTTTCAACGCTTCGTCGTCATCGAGTTTCCGTCCCTGGAGCAGGCAGAGAAATGTTTCACGTCACCCGAATACCAGGAGGCCGCGAAGCATCGGCGCTCGGGGGGCGGAGTCGTCGAAAACGTTCTCGTCGAGGCGGGCGATTTTACGAAGTAGCTAAATTGTCAACTTTACGCTAAGAAACATCACGTCATTTTTAGGGAGAACCAGAATGCCTTTCTATCAAATCGCGCACATGGTGAAAGACAAAAGCCGTGTCAACCCGAAGGTCCAAGCCAAACAGGCCGCGGGTGAATTCATGAAAGTCGGCATCGTCACCAAACCGGAGGGTGAAGGTCCGCCGCTGCACATGCACCCCAACGAGGAACAGTGGACTCTTATTCTCGAAGGGAAACTACATTATGTATTGGGTGATGAAGAAAAAATCGTCGGCCCGGGCGACTTGATCCACATCCCCCGCTTCACCAATCACCGCAGCCGCTCGGTCGATGGCCCGGCCACCTTCTTTACGGTGAAAAGCCCGACCGGCGACGGCAACGTCGATCAGGATTACAACCTGGCCCAGGGCGCCGATGTCGCGGAAAAATTGTACGACCTGATGAAGCAGAAACAGGCCGCCGTGAAGAAAGCTACAAAGAAGAAAGCCACGAAAAAGAAACCGGCTAAAAAAGCTAAGAAAAAAACCGCGAAAAAGAAAGTCGCGAAGAAGAAGGCCGCTAAAAAACCGGCTAAGAAAAAAGCCGCCAAGAAGAAGGCCACGAAAAAGCGGACGGCTAAGAAAAGACGATAGGCGTATCGGCTAAAGCAGATCATGGTTCGTCTGAGCGATCTTCCCGAAACCGATCAAGCGCACCTTCTCGGCAAGGCGTGCCCCCCGTTCGAGACTCAACCGTGGGTTACCGGCCCGCCGCTTTCCGAGCGGCGGGTCGCGCTTATCACGACCGCCGGTTTGCAACGACGCGAGGACTCGGCGTTCAGCTTCAACGACACCGGCTACCGGATCATTCCCGCGACCGTCGAGGCCGGCGATCTGCTTATGAGTCACGTCTCGGTCAACTTCGACCGCACGGGCTTTCAGCAGGATATCAACGTCGTCTTCCCGATCGAACGCCTGAGGGAACTGGAAGCCGAAGGCTTCATCGGGTCGATCGCGAAATTCCATTACGCCTTCATGGGCGTGGGCTCCCTGCCGCATGAATACGAAGCAACGGCGCGCGCGGTTGCCGGATTCCTGAAACAGGATCGCGTCGATGCCGTTTTCCTCTCGCCCGTCTGACCGAACTGCACTCGCGCCGTCGGCGCGATCAGCCATTACATCGAGGAAGAAGGGATCGCGACCGTCGGCATCAGCTTGGTGCGCGAAAATACGGCGGCGTTGAAACCGCCGCGGGCGTTGTGGGTTCCGTTCGAGCTCGGCCGGCCCTTGGGCGCACCGAACGCGCCCGCCTTTCAAACCAAGGTTTTGAAAACGGCCCTCACCCTCCTCGACTCCGGCGACGGGCCGCCTCTCCTCGTCGATTTTCCCGAAGACGCGCCCGAAACGCCCCCGAACGAGGAAAGCGGCTCTTGGGTCTGTCCGGTTGGTTTTCCGCCGCTGCCCGATGAAAACTCGCCATTGTTGCAGTCCCTTCTCGCCGAAATCGAAACATTACGGCCGTGGTACGGGATCGCGCTGGAAAACAACGGCCGGACGACCGTCGGCCTCAGCGGGCTGGAGATCGAGGATGCCGCCCGCTTCCTGACCGGCTTGACCGAAGGCGACCGGACGAACCCCATCCCGAACAGTTCCCTGGCCGTGGCCATCAAACGCACGAGCGAGGACATCAAAGCGTTTTATCTCGAATCGGTCGAGGCCCAGCCGTCGGGCGCGACCAGCCGGGACGTCTACGGGTGGTTCTGGCGCGACACCGTCGCCGGCTCGGTATTCAGACAAATACAACAGGTTTTTCTGACAACTGAAGACGAACACCTCCGGTATCTGGCCACGCAAAGCCTCGTTCCGCGCGAGTACCGATCCTCCTGATCGCGGTGCCATTTAAACAGGAATCCTTAAGGCACGGGCTCTCTTGACACCCATGAGGCGCATCCTTTAGATCATTGCAGCAAAATTGAACCGGCGGGTATCATAATGAAACAGCCGGGACGTTAAGGCACCGCCAGGGAGGCATCCGAAGTGCAAAATCCGTTAGCGGATACGCGTTCGACCGCGCCGCGCGCCGTTGCTCCGACACTGAGCACAAAGGTTATGGGCACCTTGCGGACGTGGGCCAACGAATGGCCGCGCACGCTGGTCTTTTTGGTTATTTCGCTAACGCTGGCCTTCTTTATCCTCTACCCGCTCGGCATTCTGGTTCACCGCAGCCTGTACAACTTCGAAACCCAAGTCTGGTCGCTCGATAACTACGTTCGTTTCTTTACCCAGCCCGAACTGTTCGGCGGTTTTCTGACGACGTTCAAGCTGGCCGGTTTCGTTTCCGTCTTTTCGCTGATGATCGCACTGCCCATGGCCTGGGGCGTGGCGCGCACCGACATGCCTTATAAGTCCATGATCCGGGCGCTGGTGGTGCTCACGTTCGCCACGCCGAGTTTTCTCGGCGCCATCGGCTGGATCGTGCTGGCGGGGCCCAACGCCGGCTTTCTGAACGAAATTTTCAAATGGATATTCGGTCTCGAGCAAGGACCGCTCAATATCTTCAGCTTCGAAGGCATGGTGTTCGTGCTGTCGCTGTACGTCTACCCCTTCGTCTTTTTTACGACCGTATCGGCGCTCGACAACATGGACCCCGGCCTTGAAGACGCCGGCCGGATTCTCGGCGCCGGCAACCTGCGCGTGACCTGGACCATTACCCTGCCGGTCGTCATGCCGGCCATCCTTTCCGGCATGGTGCTCGTGATCCTTGAATGCTTCGTCGTCTTCGGCGCCATCGCCGTCCTGGGATCGCCGCGTTTCATCTACACCCTGTCGACGACCGTGCATGCCCTTTTCATCGCGGAACCGCCGCAGTTCAACATGGCGGCGACCGCGGCGACGCCGATCGTGGCCGTGACCGCCTGCCTCTTGCTGTTCCAACGCCTATATCTCGGCAAGAGGAAATTCATCACCGTGAAGGGCCAAGCATCCGCCCCCCAGCCCGTGAACGTCGGCGCGTGGCGATACGCCTTATTCGGGTTCGCGTTCTGCGTCGTGGCGAC
This sequence comes from Rhodospirillales bacterium, assembly GCA_040904505.1. Taxonomy (GTDB): domain Bacteria; phylum Pseudomonadota; class Alphaproteobacteria; order Rhodospirillales; family CALINB01; genus CALINB01. The sequence goes on from JBBDTH010000134.1 coordinate 9,812, forward strand.
CGGTATTTTCCTGCCGTGGGTCGCGTTGCTGCAAGCCTCCCTCATCAAGGTTTGGGGGCTGCCCATCACCTGGGAAAACGTCTCTCTCGTCCATTACCAATCGCTGTTCTCCAGCGAACTCATCGGCCGGGCGTTCCGAAACAGCTTCATGCTGGCGTTCGGTGCGGCCGTGCTGGCCGTTCTGTTTACCTTCACGATCGCCTGGATCGTCGAAAGAACGAATACCCCCGGCAAAGAAGGCCTGGCCATGCTGGCGATGTTGCCGCTCAGCTTTCCCGGCGTTGCCCTCGGAACCGCGTTGGTGCTGGCGTTCGCCGGCGGCCCGATTCCGCTGTACGGCACGCTTTGGCTGTTCCTGATCGCCTATACCATTAAGGGAACACCCTTCGGATTCATGTTTGCCCGATCCGCCCTCAAGCAAATCCACGAAGAACTGGAACAAAGCTCGCGGGCGCTCGGCGCGGGCTGGATCAGAACCATGAAGGAAGTGACGATCCCGCTCGTCAAGAAGGGACTCCTGTCCGTCGGCACGATTTTGTTCGCTCAGAAGTTTCGGGATGCCCAAACATCGATCATGCTTTACGCCGGCGGCCTGGAAGTGGTTTCCATCCTGATTCTCGATTTCGTCGAGGAAAGCGAGATGGGGCTGCTTGGGGCAATGACGTTCCTCGTCCTTTGCGTGAATTTCACCTTGATTATGGTTTCCCGCAAACTTGTCGGCAAAGCGGCGTTTGAAGTTTAATAAGGAGTCGGATCGTGGCCACAGCTCTTTCCATACAAAACGTAACGAAATCCTTCGGCGACCTGACGGTCCTGCACGATCTTTCCTTCGATGTTGAGGAAGGCGAAGCGGTCGTTCTGCTCGGCCCCAGCGGCTGCGGCAAAACCACGCTTCTCAAACTGATCGCCGGCTTCCTGCAGCCTAACGCCGGTAGGATTATCGTTGCCGGCAAGGAAGTCTCCTCGTCTTACGAAATGACCCCGCCGGATCAGCGCAAGATGTCCATGGTCTTCCAGTCCTACGCGATCTGGCCGCACAAGAACGTCTTTCAGAACGTGGCTTACGGCCTCGAGATCAAAAAAATGAGCCGCGACGAAATCGAACGCCGGGTGATGAAAGCCTTGTCCGTCGTGCAGCTTGACGGCTTGGAAAAGCGATACTCGACGGAACTCTCCGGCGGGCAGCAACAGCGCGTCGCCCTCGCCCGCGCCATCGTCGTCGAGCCGGCTTTGTTGCTGCTCGACGAACCGCTTTCCAACCTCGATGCCAACCTGCGCGTCGAAATGCGCGAGGAACTCAAGGAAGTCCATGATCGTCTCGGCATTTCATTCGTTTACGTCACGCACGATCAATCCGAGGCCATGGTTCTCGGCGATCGGATTCTACTGATGAACAAAGGCCTGCTGGTTCAAGAAGGCAAGCCCGAAGCCCTGTATGAAAGACCCGTCAGCAAATTCGCCGCGCAATTCATCGGTTCCTCCAATGTCTTCAGCGGCAAGACCACGGGGAAAAGAAACGGCTCGATCCAAGTGCAAACCAGTTTCGGCAATATGACCTTGGGGCAACAAACCGACGTTATTTCGCCGTCGGCTTCCGAGGTCGATTTCTGCGTCCGCCCCGAGTGGATCGAAATGTACAAGGAAAAGCCGGCCGGCGGCGGAACGAACTTCTTCGACGCCAAGGTCACGAAACGCGTTTACTACGGCCGCCACATCCACTATATCGCCGATCTCGGCGGCATCAATATCGATATCGAAACACCGTTCGACGTGAAAATCCCCGAAGGCGCGAACGTGACCCTATCCTTCCCGCCGGAATGCTGCGTCTGCCTGCGGCCCGATTGATCGCTTAACCGGCATAGCCTAAAAAAGAAAGGCCTCACGCCGAAAACATCAAGCGTGAGGCCTTAATTATGAGCGTCGAAAGCCTAACTGCCGGCGCCGGCTTTCATGATTTGCATGAACTTCTTGCGCTCGGCCGGGCCCTTGGTCATCAGGTGCTCTTCGGATACCCCGATTACCTTGTCGCTATCGAAGACCCCGGCAGGACGCTTGATCGGCATGTCCACGTCGGGACGAACCGGCGGATACGCACCGACCTTGGTGATGATCCCCTGGCCTTCCTTCGAGGTCTCGAAATCGATCCACAGTTTGGCCGCGTTCGGATTCTTACCGCCTTTGCAGATCGCGACCCGGCTATCTTTGATCAGCAAGCCCGATTTCGGATAAACGAAATCGACCGGCTGGCCCTTCGCGCGCATTTTCGCAACCGCGTGCTCGCTGCCCGGGATAGTCAGGGCCACTTCGCCCTGCACCAGCATGTTGGCGGCCGTCGACGAGCTTTTGATCATCAGCGGTTTCTGTTTCGACAGCTTTTCGACGAATTCCCAGCCGTACATCTTCACGATGGCCGACAAGAACAGCCGTGCCGGTCCGCCGGTGTCGGGGTTGATCACGCCGATCTTGCCTTTCCACTTAGGATCGAGCACGTCTTTCCAGTCCTTGGGCTCCTCGCCCTTCTTGATCTGCTTGGTGCTGTATTCGATGCCGTAGTAGGTCATGCGCGCCGGCGAGGAGGCGAACGTCGGATCCTGAACCTCCTTGCGGTACTTATCGTAGTTGACCGACTTGTACGGCTGCAGCAAACCCTGCTTATGCCAAGCGATGAACAGACCGCCGTCGCCGGCGGAAACGATATCGCATTTCAGTTTCCCGGCGATGCTTTCGGCCGCGACCATCCGGCTGACGCCGCCGGTGGTCTTACGCGTACACGTGGCCTTGACGCCGAATTTTTTCTCGTAAGTCGCACACAGATTTTTCAAAACGCCGCGATTGACGCTGTGATAAACGACGACCTCGCCTTCCTTTTTCGCGGCGGCGATCAATTCTTTGCTGTACGTATCCGCGGCCACGGGCGTCGCGGATGCACTCAAAAACAGGGCGGCGACAGCGGTTGCCGTCCCGATACCGAGAGGGTAGTGCATGGATCAGTGCCTCACTGAATGAAAACCGTTAGGGAATTAACGGCAGAAACCTGCGGTTATGTAAGGCCCGCAATTCGGGAAAATTATGATCTTTCCCCGAACCGAATTCAATACGATCTTTGTGCCGCCCGGCCCGGAAACCGGAACACCCGGGGCCGCCGGGCCCGATGAGTTCCGGACCGGTCTGTCCGGTTATTTTTTGTTCTCGGGCATGGCGTCGATCATGGCGACCGCCGCCGGCGTCGGCCTGACGCGAGCGAAACGAGGCGCATCGGTTCCGTCTGATCGAAGGGAATACGCTTGGCCCACGTTGATTTCGATCACGTCTCCGGGGCCGACCCGCAAGGACTTGCCGTCCACGCTGACCTCCATGCCGCCTTGCAGCATGTAGAGGAATTGATCCCGATCGCTGGCCTTGGAAGCCTCCTCGTAGGGTTCCGGCAACTCGAAAAACCCGAATTCGACCCGCTCGCCGTGATGCCACAACATCCGGTTGGCATAGCCGATCGGATCATCGAGCTTTTCGAGAATCGGATAAAAGCTCGGCCGCAGGCCCTCGATCCTGACCTGGGACTTCTCCTTATCCTGCTTATAGAAACGTTCGGCGCCCTCGTCCGTCATCTTGCGGGCGACATCGACGCTCAAGGATTCCTCGGGCGGCGCTTCGTCTTCGCGGATGCCGACCAAGCCCCAAGAGTTTTCCTTGATATAAAGATACGCGCAATCGCCATCCTCGGTCGCCTTAAAGGAGTGGCGCGCGTTCGGCGGCACGATCCCGAGAGTTCCCGGCTTGATGACTTTCCGTTCCTTGCCGATCAACGCGTTAATCTTGCCTTCCACCACGAAAATCACCAGTTCGTTGGGATGGTAGTGCGGTTCCGACCCCGTCCCCAATCCTTTGCGGTTAAGGTTGAAATACAGGTATTTGCTTTCGATCAGGTGGTTTTGCGCCGTCGAAATCAACGGGGAAAATGCCCGGGTCGCGTGGTCCTCGAATCGATGAAACGACATCTTGTCTGCTCCAAAATCTCAGCCGAAAAAAAACCTCACGCCGGAACCAACCGGCGTGAGGCCCAATTCACAGGTGACGTTTAGCTGCCGGCACCGGCCTTCAAAATCCTTTCGAACTTCTTGCGTTCGGCCGGACCTTCCTTCATCAGGTGCTCTTCGGATACCGCGATCACCTTGTCCGCATCGAACACATGCGGCGGACGGTCATGCGCCATCTTCACATCCTCGCGTACCGGCGGATAGGCGCCGACCGTCGTGATGATCCCCTGGCCTTCTTTCGAGGTCTCGAAGTCGATCCACAGCTTGGCCGCATTCAAGTGCGGCGCGCCTTTACAAATGGCCACGCGGCTGTCCTTCACCATCAGGCCCGATTTCGGATAAACGAAACCGACCGGCTGGCCTTTCTTTTTCATTTTCGCGATCGAGTGCTCGCTGCCCGGCAGGGTGATCAGCACCTCGCCCTGGACCAGCAGTTTAGCCGCCGTCGAGGAGCTCTTGACCATCAAGGGCTTCAGCTTCGCGAGCTTTTCGACATACTCCCATCCATATTTCTGGACGATCGCCGACAGGAACAAACGGCCCGGCCCCGACGACGTCGGGTTCATCAGGCCGATCTTGCCTTTCCATTTCGGATCGAGAACATCTTCCCAGTCCTTCGGCAGGTCTTCTTTCTTGACGTCCTTCGTGCTGTACCCGAGGCCGTAATAGGTCATGCGGGCCGGCATCGTAATGCCCTTCTCGTCCTTCGTGCCCGGGCGGGTTTTGTCGAGATTCACCGATTTGTACGGCTGCAACAGACCTTTTTTATTCCAATTGATGAAAAGGCTGCCGTCACCGGCGGAAACGATATCGCACTTCAGCTTGCCGGCCATGCTTTCGGCCGTGATCATGCGGCTGATACCGCCGGTGCTTTTCCGGGTGCAATGAGTCTTGATCTTGAACTTTTTCTCGAACTCCGTGCACATCTTTTTCAAAACGGCGCGGTTCACGCTGTGATAGACGACGATTTCGCCTTCTTTTTGAGCCGCCTTGACCAGATCCTTGGCGTACGTGTCGGCGGCTACAGGCGCACTCACCCCCGCCAATACGAATACGGCGGCTGCGGCTCCAACGATAAATTTACGAAACATATCAATGCCTCCCTCGATTTCAACAGTATGCCGTTACGTTCACCCAACGGCAGATCGTTGCGTGTGTGATTATTCTTGTTCGCAACTTGGATAAATTATGACGGGTTCACCTGGTGAATTCAATGGTTCGTCTCATGATACGGCACAAATATACCCGATTGCCTCGATGAGCGAATCCTTATGAAAATTCCGCCGATATTTAATTTTTTAAATTTGTTTTATAGAGTGAACCGAGCGCCCTGAATGCCTCATCCGGCAGTTTCCCCAAAACGGAAGCGCCAAGAGCCTGCTCAAGCTGATCGAGATCGGCGACGCCGGCATCGACGCACGAGATGTACGGATTCGACAGAGCGAACCGTAATGCCGTTTGCGCCCGCGAACCGTGACCGTTGCCTAAGCGCGCGAATACCGCGTGCGCTTTCTTCGTTTCGGACTCCAAATCGGCATCGGACGTAATCATGCTTTCGCGGCCGTGGCGCCTGTCGGTCGCCAGCACGCCGGCGGCGAACGCCCGGATAACGATGATGCCCATATCCTGCTCCCGGCAGGCCTCGATCAGGCGATCGAAATTCTGGCCGGTCCAGGCCGCCGGCATCGCTTGGGCGGCGCTCGGGTTGAGCATGTTGTAGTAAACCTGGGCCGTATCGAAAACGCCGCTGCGCACCACTTCATGAACCGCCGGCGTTTCACCCAACGCCGTGATGCCGATGAATTTACAAAGACCCTGCTCCTGTATCCGCCTCATGCCTTCGGCCACGCCGTTCTTTCCCAAAACGTGCTCGACGGCGATCAAGCGTCCGTCGACCTTGGAGCCGATGCGGTTGTGCAACTGATAAAGATCGACGGACTCCCGGCGCAGCCGTGTAAGGCTTGCGACTAAATTCCGCTCGATGACGCCGGGAATGTCGTTCAACTCGTCGGGCTCGATGCCCACCTTGGTCGAAACGTACGGAGTCTCGTCGACGTCCTGCAGCAATTCCCCTAAAGCTTCTTCGGATTTGCCCTTGCCGTATCGAAACGCCGTATCGATCCAATTGATTCCGCCGTCGAGCGCCCGGCGTAAAAGCCGCTGCTGGGTGTCGCGGTCCTCGCCGGTGTACAAACCGCTGACGTTACCCGCCCCCAGGATCAACTCGGAAACCTCGATCCCGGTGCGGCCGAACCTGCGGTATTTCATCGCGCCGATCCCCGATCTTATCCGGCGGCGCGCGCGAACACGCACTCCACCACTTCCTTGATACGCCGGTAATGCCCCAGACATTCCTGCACGGTGGCGTCGCTCAGTTCAGTCAGCTCCGGCGCATCCTGCCCCGGCACGATGCCGCGCGCGTAGCGATGCCGTGTTTTCTCGATCACGTGCAACGCGCTCATCAGCTCCTGCAACGGGATCGGCACTTTCGTATCGTCCCACCCCTCGGGTTTCGGCTTATAGCTGTGCGTCAAATCACACGTTTCGTCGGTAATTTTGTTCGCGTGCAGAGCCGCATTCATATAGTTCGTCCCCGCCATCATCAACGATTCGATGACGGCCAGTCTGTCCGCCTCCGGATCCAGCTTGGCGAGCGCGGTATCGAACTCCCGCGCCACCTTGAAATGTTCGTCGATACGCATGCTCGGCCCTCCCTGCGGCGCATTGTAGCACCGTTTGCCGATCAGGCGAATTCGAAGCATGGACAATCCGGTAATTCCGGGAGTAAAATTTCAGCCAATCAACAAAATCCGGAATCGGCAACGCGATTTCAGTTACATGGAGGAGTTTCATCATGCCCGACGACCACGCTATCGACGAATCCCGGCGGATGCGCGAACGCTATGGCGTCCCCGAAGGCGCGCCCGGCGAAACGATGGGCGTTTACGGTCCGGTGTGCCGGGCGGGAAAGCCGAAATTCTTCACGCTGCGCACTCAGCTTCTCGAGGACGGCCGCAGCATCGAACCTTTGGCCGAAACCGAAAACCTGTGGACCTGGCTGAAAGTCTATGCCTCGGGCGGGGAAAACACTCTGCATGCCCATACCAAGGAAGACCATATGTTCGTCGTGCTCAACGGCCGCGGCAAATTCTACGGCCCCAATGGCGAAGTCAAGGAATTGGGGCGCAACGAAGGCCTGATGCTGCCGGCCGGCAGCTTCTACAACTTCCATTGCTCGAGCGAGGAACCACTGGTGTTGCTCCGCGTCGGATCGCGGGCCGAGGAAGGGCCGATCAAGGACCGCATCGGCCATGACGGCAATCCGTTGCGCGGCGGCACCAAGGAAAACAAATTCAAACCGCCGATCTACAGCGATAAATATTACGAATAGGCAACGAGAACCAATGCCCGATACAGCACCCGAACCTGCCGAAACCGCGCCGATGGGCATCAAGGGCCCGCGTATTCAAGGCAAGCAACCGAAGTTCTTCAAACTTCAGACTCAACTCCTGGACGACGGGCGCCATACCCAGCCCTTGGCCGAAACCGAGAACCTGTGGACCTGGATGCGGGTCTACGCCTCGGGCGGCGAAAATACGCTTCACATGCACAAGTACGAGGATCATTTCTTTTTGATCCTCGACGGCAGCGCCATCTTCTACGGCCCCAACGGCGAACAAAAGGAATTGGGCCGCAACGAGGGCATCATGCTGCCCGCCCGAACCTACTACTGGTTCCATTCCTCCGGCGACGTGCCGCTGGTGATGCTGCGCTGCGGGGCGCAGGCCGGCGACGGTTCGGTGAAGGAGCGCATCGGAATCGACGGCAATTTCCTGCATGGCGAAAGCAAGGAAAACAAATACCGCCCGCCGGTCTATCGCGAAGGATCACAGTATGAATGAGAATGCTCCCATCAGCGCCGCCACGGCGCGTTTCATCGCCGAAGCGCAAACCCGCACGTATGATGACGAAACCATCGACTACGCCAAACGCTGCCTGGTCGATTGGACCGGCGTCGCCGTCGGTGCGCACGACCAACCGCTCGCCGAGATCATGCCCCACGCCGGCGATGTCCTCGGGGCAACGGGTCGTTCGCCGATCATCATGGGCGGCACGGCATCGCCGGCAAGCGCCGCGCTCATCAACGGCGCGCTGTCGCATGCCTTGGATTTCGACGATACCCATCCCGATGCCCTCGGACACATCAGCGGCCCGACCTGGGCGGCGACTTTGGCCCTGGCGACCGACAGGAACGCCTCGGAAGCGGACGCCCTGAACGCCTTCATCACCGGCTTCGAGGTCGCGGGCGCCCTGTTCGGGCCGGGCATGGGGCCGACCCTGCAACGGCGCGGCTTTCATCCGACCTCCGTATTCGGCCGTTTCGGCGCGATGGCCGCGTCTTCCGTCTTGCTGAAGCTGGACGAACACCAAGCCGCCAATGCCATCGGTCTGATCGCGACCATGGCCGGCGGATTGATCGCCTCGAACGGCACTATGTCGAAACCGTTTCACGCCGGCATCGGCGCGATGAACGGGATTCTCGCCGCGCAGCTCGCCGCGCACGGATTCGAGGCGAGAACCGGTCTCCTCGACGCGCCGAACGGACTCGCGCCGACATTCGTACAAGACGGCGAAATGGCGTTTCCCGAAGACCCGGCATTCACCGCAGGCGGTCAGTTGCGCCGCAACGCGTTCAAGCCTTACGCCTGTTGCAAGGGCACCCATCCGACGCTGGACGCCACCCGAGTGCTTTTTGAAAAAATAAAGGGCCGCGCCATCGAGGCCATCGATCTCAAGGTCAACGAGATGCATCAACGGATTGCCGGCAAGCGCCGGCCACAAACGCCGCTCGACGCAAAATTCAGCACGGCTTACTGCGCCGCCATCGGCCTGAGCGGTTATCAAGGCATGCCCGGCGATTTCTCGAAGGAACGGATCGACGATCCTCGCGTAACGGATTTGGAAAAGCGCGTCACCGTTGCCGCCGACGACGACATCGGCAAACATCAAGTGCTGGTGAGCGTCACCCTGAAAGACGGCGAGCGGTTGACCGAGAAGGTCGAGGAAGCCCGCGGCAATCCCGACAACCCGTTCACTTGGGACGATCTCGAAGGTAAGTTCCTGGCGCTGACGAAGCCCGTTCTCGAGGATCGTGCCGAAGAATTGCTCGCGACGTTGCGGGCCTTCGAGAAGCCTGGGCAACTGAAGAAATTTTCCGGCCTCGTCGGCCCCGCTCCGGCGGCCCGTGCCGCGGAATAATTTTCAAGCAAACCCCTGATCGAAACGCGTTTATCGAGCGTTATCGATCAACGGCAAGACCGCATGCACGCCGCGCCATAGGATACCGGTGGATACCGGTTCTCGTACACCGACGCGGAACCTTGCGATTCCGCGCCGGCCTTACGGCTCGGGGACTCGACTATTGGTTGCCGGGCTGCGTCGGCGCCGGCTGCGCTGGCGGCGCCTGCCCTTGATCGCCGCCCTGTTGTTGATCATCGCACGCCGACACCGCCAACACGGTAAACAGCGCAAAAATGGCGCTTAGTAAGGCTCGAGGACTGTTTCTAAACTTCGTCATCCTTTTTTCTCCGTCTGCCATTGCCATAGGCGGAATGATCCGACCTAATTGTAAGACCCCGGTCGGAGCGTAAAATTCCACACGATTACGGGAAAATATACCTGTACTGGATCATGATTTATCGGATGGCCCCAACAGGCGCATGCCGCTCAAACCAAAAAAGGCCGCCGGGATGCCCGGGCGGCGGAACGGAGCCCGTTCCGGTTTCAGCAATCCTGCGATCCGGCGGCGGGGCGGCGTTGCAGAAACAATCCGATAAAAACGGCGAGCGCGACACCGCCGTTGATCCAACCGACCGCGACATGATCCAGCAGCAGCCCGGCCATCAAGGGGCCTACCGCCGCGCCGAAATCGCGCCAGCTTTGCATTACGGCGATCCGGTGCAGGGTTCGATCCCCATTGGTGCGGTAGGCAACTTCCGCCGGACCCACGGCGGCGATGACGGCACGCGCAACGATCACCGCGACGGCGCCGACATAGACATATCCCACCCCGAGCGCCGCGAACCCGCCGGCGAGACACACGGTCGAAACCGCAAGCAGCCGATCGGTGCCGTAGCGATCGCCGAACCAGCCGCCGAGGGGTGCTAGGAATACCTCGGTGAAACGCCGCAAGCTCAGGATGAGCCCGCCGCCCAACATGGCCGCCTCCAGGCTGACCGTCTTCGCCAGCATGATCGTGATCGCCATGGCGAAGAACCCATCGACGGCGAAACCGACGATGAAGAAAAACAGATCGTAGGCGACCGGCTTGGGTAGCCATTCGGTTTTCTCCGGCGGCGGCCGGCTCTCCTCCTTCGGCAGGGCCATCGCAAGAAGAATGCCGGGCAGCGAGAGGAATCCGAGGATGAGAAAGACTTCCCGCGCCCCGACGATACCGGCCAGCCAAGCGCCGACGATGAGCGCGAAACCGGGCCCGATCTGGCGAATCGACCAACTGACCCCGACCCGGCTGCCCGCGCGCGCTGTATGGGAAACCGCGTAAGCATACGCCGCGAGACTCAAGGCCGCGAACGAGAGGCCCCATAGGATACGCGCCCCCAACAATAACGGTCCGCCGGTGAAGAACCAGTACATGAACGTCGACGCCACCGCCGTCGTTGTCGCGATGATGGCGATGTTGCGGGGACCGATCCGCTGCGTGAGACTCGCGACCGGACCGTAGCCGACGATGCGGATCAAACGGTTCGCCGCCAGCAATACGCCGACCCAGGCGAGACTTACCCCGAAGGTCGCGGCATTCACCGGCAACACGACATAGATCAGCGCATCGCCCAAGGCGACGGTCGACAGCGCGGCGGCGGCCACGGCCGTCGGACCCCAGCCGTGCGACGGCGGGAAGACCGGTGGGGGTATCGAATCGTCGGTTTCCCGGGCGGTCATCCCCCGGCGCCGCGCGCCCGGGTTTCCTCGAAGCTCTCGAAATACCGGTGCGTGACCGTCTGCTGGGTCTCGTAAATCGAGCCGTGCTTCGGCGGCAACGGCAACGGCATGCGGATCGGTACATTGCCATCGAGCCGCGGCTCGCGGTGCTGCCCCCGCACCATGTTGTTCCTGAACGCCTCGAAATCGCTGATCCGGTTGCCGAGCGGCCAGGCATCGGCGGCGAAATAGCCCGTAATGAAAAAGCGCCGCTCGTTTTGCGTATGATTGGGCGCGGACGCATGCACCAGGCGAACGTGATGGAATGTCAGCGTGCCCGCCGGGCCGCCCAAGGTTTTGTAATTCTCGAAATCCAGATCGCATTGAGTCGGGTCCATCGCGCCGCAGAAATAGCCGTTCGCATGATGGTCGTAGGCGTCCCATTTGTGGCTGCCCGGCAACACGATCATGGCGCCGTTATCGTAACGCGCCTCGTCCATGTAGATGCCGATGGCGAGACCGCCGTCATTGGTGTGCGGGTAGAACGCCCAATCCTGATGCCACTCGACCGCGAAGCCGTGCCCGGGCGTCTTGAAGTTCGTCTTGCCGTTCCAGATGCGGATATCCGGGCCGATCAACTGCTCGACCGCGTCCAGAATGAACGGTTCGCGCACGAGCCGGGCGAAAAACGGCCAATGCTCATAAGGTTTTTTCAGACGGCGGACCCTCGGAGTCTCGGCCGTGTGGGAGTCGTCGAGATCGTAGCGCTCGTCGCTTGCGGTCAGCGTCGCCGAATGCGCGACCAACTCGTCGGTGAAGCGTTGCATCTCGGCCAGCGTATCGGCGGGCACCGCGCCTTCGAGCGCGACATAGCCTTCCTCGCGGTATTGATCGATTTGGGATTTGTTCAGACTCTGCGCCATATTTTCGTCTCCGCTTTTTCGAGAATTATTTTTCGGAGAGTATAACGTGTCCCGCACAAGCGGCGACAGTAAAAGAAATAGCGAACAAAACGAGAAATCCCGGGCCCTTTCGGAGCCCGGGATTTATCTTTCAACACCGTTCGTTTAATCGGTGCGTCAGCCGATATCCGCGAGCACGGCCGCCGAATGGCCCGGTGCGTCCTCGACGGTATAGACCTGCGCCACCTTGCCGTCCGGTCCGATCAGCACGGAAACCCGCGCGGGTTTCTCCTGATCGGCGCTGTCCGCCGCGCCGTAGGCGAGCGCGACGGAACGATCCGCGTCGCACAGAAGCTGCGTCGTGAGACCCTGCTCCTCGCTCCAGGTTTTCAGATCGTCGGTGGAACTGAACGTAATGCCGATAGAGACGGCGTTTTTATTCGAATAATCTTGGGCTCGATCACGGAACCCGCAAGCCTGCTTCGTTCAATTGCCGCCGAAGGCGCGCGGATAGAACCACACCAGAACGTTGCGTCCCGCGTAATCGGCAAGACTGACGTTCTTGCCGTCTTGATTGGGCAGCGTAAAGGCCGGGGCCGCGCTCCCGACTTTCGGTAAGGCCATGAATCCCTCCTTGTCCGGTTATTGCCTTAACGGTAACGGTGTTAACTTACACCTCTACGCCAAGGCCGCCAAGAAATACCACTGCCGCGAAAGGATGCCCGATGTTCTATCTCGCCCTGAAAACGGTCGTTTCCGCCGTGATCATCGTCGCCGTCTCGGAAATAGCCAAGCGTTCGCCTTTATTCGCGGGGCTGGTCGCCTCGCTGCCGCTGGTTTCGGTGCTGGCCATCGTCTGGCTGCCGGT
>JBBDTH010000135.1:0-22469 GCA_040904505.1 Rhodospirillales bacterium
TCTTAATGTCCGCGATGAATGTAAGTTTATCTTCGAGATGAGAAAACAACGCGGGCACGACCTTGCTGAAACGGATACTGACATCGAGCTTCCGCCGGGAAGACTGATACCGGCCCAGAACGAGAAACTCCGCCCTTTGCTTCCCGACATCGAGGCCGAATACGGCTTCCGCCTCCAACCCGTTCTGATTCTGAATCAGGGAAAGCTGCGACGACGGCGCATGCCACGCCAACCCCAATGTCTCGTCCATCAACGTAAGATCGGCATCGAAAACGCTAACCTGATTGAGATAGCTCAACCGGTCTCCCGGATCGGGATCCTTGAGCATCTCCACGATGAGAAACTGCAACACTTTGTCCAAGCCGAGAGATTTGGTTTCGCCGAAACCGAATTGGATTTGACCGTCGGCCTTACGCAACAACCTTATCTTGGGATGAAATAATTCGATGCGCTTGGGGGCGATCCGGCCGCGCATCATTGCCCGGGCGCTTAAGGATAACGATAATTCCGGTATGGTCGTCAGCACCGTCCCATCGGTATTGATCGCGCGCACGTTCAAAACGCGGATATCGAGAGTACGGTCCCAACCGGCCCACGTCAGGATCGTGTCCTGCAGGCGAATCTTCACGTTCTGACTATTGGCGCTCAGGACGCTCTCGAAGGTCGGCGACAGAAACCCCAGGGAAATCGGCCCACTGGAGAGCCGCCAGGCAAACAAACTCAGAATTATCGCCAGCCCGGCCACCAGGGCCCCCAGTATCTGGACCATGTGGCGAAAAGTATGCCTGAACACCCGTTATCCTCTTATCGCGCGACCGTCTTGACCGTCATGGATTGTTACAGCAGTGTGCGGCAAAACCAGGGAAATGAAAATGCACGATTTCCGCTTTGCACACACGCAAAAATATTGGCCCAAACCGGCACGGGCCGAACGGGTCGATACCGGTTTCGAGCGGCTCGGCGAATCGCTCGCGCGCCTGGAGGATGCCGATCAGCGATCATGCGTACAAGCCGCACTTGAAGATCGGGCCGTGCGGGCATGTCTTACCGGCCTATTCGGCAACAGCCCCTATCTTACCGACAGCGTTCTCAAGGAACCGGCGTTCGCCTGCCGCCTCCTCGATGCGGGCCCCGACGCCGTTCTCCCCGACGTTTTCCGATCCTTGGACGATTCCCCCCGGACTCCCGCCGGCGATAGCGGGCAAACCGACCGCGCCTTGGCGCGCGAGCTGCGCATCGCCAAGCGGCGCCTGTCCTTGGCCGTCGCCCTTGCCGATATCGCCGGGGCTTGGCCTTTGGAAAAAATCACGCAAACGCTTTCCGATTTTGCCGATACTGCCTTGCAAACGTCGGTACGACACTTGCTTCGCGCCGCCGCCGATAAGAACGTCATTACCATCACCGACGCCGCCGAACCGGAAAAAGAGTCCGGGTATATCGTCCTGGCGCTCGGCAAACTCGGTTCCCATGCGCTGAACTATTCGAGCGACATCGATTTGATCGTTTTTTACGATCCCGACAAGGTCCGTTCCGAGAAACCGGATCAACTGCAAAAATTTTATATCCGCCTCACCCAAAACCTCGTCAAACTGATGGAAGAACGCACGGCCGACGGATACGTCTTTCGAACCGACCTGCGCTTGCGGCCCGATCCCGGCGCGACGCCCATAGCGGTTTCCGTCGAGGCCGCCGAAATCTACTACGAGAGCCTCGGTCAGAATTGGGAACGCGCCGCCATGATCAAGGCCCGGCCGGTCGCCGGCGATCTCACCCTCGGCCAAGCCTTCGTCGATAACCTGAAGCCGTTCGTTTGGCGTCGGAACCTGGACTTCGCCGCCATTCAGGATATTCACTCCATCAAACGCCAGATCAACGCGCACCGGGGTGGCCATGCCATCGCGCTCGGGGGCCATAACGTCAAACTCGGCCGGGGCGGAATTCGCGAGATCGAATTCTTCATTCAAACCCAGCAATTGATCTGGGGCGGGCGCGTGCCCGCGCTCCAGGTTTCCGGCACGGGCGACGCCCTGCAGGCGCTCGTCGACCTCGGGCAGGTCAGCGCCGAGACCGCCGGCGATCTCATCGAGGCGTACCGTTTCCTGCGCCGCGTCGAACACCGCTTGCAAATGATCAACGACGAACAAACCCATACCCTTCCGAAGGATGAGCGCGGCCTGAACGATGTAGCCGTTTTTCTCGGCTACGACGACACCGCCTCTTTCGCCGACGATCTTCTCGGCCACTTGCGAAACGTGGAACGCCATTACGCCGAGTTGTTCGAGGATGCGCCCACCTTGAGCGCGCAAGGCGAGTTTGCCGGCAACCTCGTCTTCACGGGCGTGGACCCCGACCCGGACACGCTCGAAACGATCCGCTCGCTCGGCTTCGAGAAACCCGAGATCGTCGATAATTGCGTTCGCGGCTGGCACCACGGGCGCTATCGGGCGACGCGCAGCACCCGGGCTCGCGAACTGCTGACGGAGTTGATGCCGGTGCTGCTGACGGCCCTGGCGAAGACGACGCAACCGGATGCCGCGTTCCTCAGGTTCCACGAATTCTTGAGCCACCTGCCCGCCGGTGTGCAGCTCTTTTCCATGTTTCATTCCAACCCTCAGCTCCTCACGCTGGTCGCCGAAATCATGGGCGGCGCCCCCCGGCTCGCGGAACACCTGAGCCAACGGCCCTCGACGCTCGATAGCGTGCTGACCAACGGCTTCTTCGAGCCGCCGCCCGAACTCGACACGCTCACCCGGGAATTGGGCGGCCTGCTGGACCGGGTCGGCGCCATCGAGGAGTTCCTCGATACCGCGCGGCGCTGGGCCAACGACCGGCGGTTTCAGATCGGTGTCCAGATGCTGCAGGGATTCCTGAAACCGCCCGAGGCATCCCGGGTCACGAGCGACATCGCCGATGCGGCCATTTCGGAACTTTACCCCCGCATCACCGCGGAATTCGTCGCACGGCACGGCCATGTCGGCGGCTCCGAGATCGCGATCCTGGCTCTCGGCAAGCTGGGCGGCCGGGAAATGACGGCGACATCGGATCTGGATCTGATCGTCGTTTACGATGCCCCGCCGGCGGCGGAAGCATCGGACGGCGCCAAACCCCTTGCCGTTCCGCAATATTTTTCACGCCTCAGCCAACGCATGATCAATGCGCTGACGGCGCAAACCGCCGAAGGCGTTCTGTTCGAGGTCGACATGCGCCTGCGCCCGTCGGGCGCCGCCGGACCGATCGCCTCCAGCTTGGATGCCTTCATCCGCTATCACGATGAAACCGCCTGGACCTGGGAGCATATGGCCCTGACCCGAGCCCGCGTCGTCCTCGCGACCGGCACGCTCAAGGACCGCATCGAGGAGACCATCCGCGCGACGCTTTGCAAACGGCGCGATCCGAACGGGCTGCTCGCCGATGTCGCTTCCATGCGCGCACGTATCGACAAGGAACATCACACGGATTGCCTCTGGAGCATCAAGCATTTTCGCGGCGGTCTCGTCGACGTGGAATTCCTGGCGCAATATTTTCAATTGGAATACGCCCACGATCGCCCGGAGATTCTCTCGGTCAATACCCGCGAAGCCTTAAGCAATCTGATCGCGGCGGAGTTGATCGCCCGAGAGAACGGCGATGTCCTGATCGCGGCCCTCGATCTTTGGCAGGCCGTGCAAGGCATGCTGCGTCTGACGCTCGAGGGCGAAGTCGCCAAGATCTCGCAAAGCGATTTTCCCGCCGAACTGCAAAAGGCGCTGGCGGCGTACTGCGGCGCGGCCGATTTTAATACTCTGCAAGCAACCATCACCCGGCGGGCGCAAGCCGTCTATGATATCTTCACGCGGATGATCGAGGAGCCCGCGGCGGCGTTGGAACCGGCCGCGGACGATACGGCAACCGCAAAGGCAAGCGGGCAGATAAGACCATGAAAGACGGAAGGAGAGAACGAGATGACACTTAAAATCGGCGACAAGGCCCCGGCCTTCAGCTTACCGACCGACGGCGACGGCAAACTCGCCATGAAAGACCTTAAAGGAAAAAAGGTCGTTCTGTATTTCTATCCCAAGGACAACACGTCAGGCTGCACCAAGGAAGCCGAAGCGTTTCGCGATTCGATCCGCAAGTTCAAAAATGCCGGCGCGGAAATCGTCGGCGTTTCCAAGGACAGCGTCAAAAGCCACGATACCTTCAAAACCAAATTCAAGTTGCCCTTTATCCTGATCGCCGACGAAGAGTGCGAGCTGTGCAAAGCCTATGGCGTGTGGGTCAAAAAATCCATGTACGGCCGCCAATATATGGGGATCGAACGGGCGACGTTCCTGATCGACGAGAAGGGCAAAATCAACCGGATCTGGCACAAGGTCAAGGTACTGGGCCATGCCGATGAAGTTTTGGAGGCCGTCAAGGCCCTGAAGTAACCGCCGCGAGGAGAAAGGAACGCCGCCATGGCCGAAGAAAAGCCCGGGAAAAACCCAGGAAAAACCAAACCGCCGACCACGGATGCAGATGGGAAAGCCGCCACGGCACCGAAGAAAAAGAAAAAATCAAAAGGCGGCAAAGGTAAATTGATTGCCATAGCGGCGACACTCGCCGTCGTTCTGATCGGCGGCGGCGTGACGGCCTTTTTCCTTCTGTCGGGTTCGGAAAAAGATAAGGGCGTGCAGCAGGCCGCCGTCGCCTTGCCGCCCCCGCCGCCCGATCCGGGCCCGGTGACGACCTATGATTTTCCGAAGGTATTGGCCGACCTGAAGACGGGGGAATGCCGCTCGAACTTTTTATCGGCGCGCTTCATGGTCGAGGTCGGCAAGAACTACACGAAAGACCTCCAGGCAAAGCAGGACAAAATTGTCGAGGGTGTGATGCTTCATTTGCGCAGCCTCGAACGCAAGGATCTGGTCGGCAAGGAGGGTTCGGACCGGATGCGCGCCGATCTCATCAGCATCATCAACAATATCGCCAAGCCCGCAAAGGTCGAAGGCATTGTTTTCAAGGAATTTATTCTGCAATAAACCGGCAAGGCCCCCTTACATTCTAGGATATTAACCCAATATTTGCATTTTCCGCCGTTTGCTAACGGGCGGAGAGGCATGGCTGTTTATACGCCGGAGAATTGCGCCGTTGATCGCTTCAGGGATCGAAGGGTGTCATATCCTTTTGTTGGATGATGATACCGATGAACGACAGGCCCTTAAAAAGGGGCTGGAAAATATAGGATTCGCCAACATCAGCGAAGCCGACGATCCGGTCGCGGCCTTGGAAACCATGCGCGCCCGTCCGGCCGATCTTCTCGTTTGCGAGCATTATATCCCGTTCGTCTGGTTTCTGCGCACCAGCGCCAAACGGCCCGCGGCATACACGTCCATCTTGATGCTGAGCGCCCAAAACCGGCCCGACGATATCCGGGAAGCCATCGATAGCGGTGTCAACCGTTTCGTGGCGAAACCGGCCGCGCCGGGCGAGTTGGCGGGCCATATCCGTCAGATTCTCGAACAACCCGAGCCGTTCGTCGAATCGGACGGGTACATCGGACCCGACCGGCGGCGCCAGGCCATCCGCAAGGACCGCCGTACGCAAAGCGGGGAAGAATCGGCCCCCCCCTCGCCGAATATGAATCTCACGCCGGAAGAAATAGCGATTCTGCTCGAACGGTAGGCGGGCGCACGCCGATCAATCGGCGTCCTTTTTCCGCTCTTTTTGCCCAAGTCCGACATCTTCGTTCATCCAGCGGATGACCTTATGGCGCAAGACCGGCAGGTCCAGCATGATCAGCATGACCCCGACCGGGATCATCCAAAACCCGAGAATCGGCAGGAACCCGAAACACCCTCCGATGATAAATAAAACACCGGCGACGCTGCGCACGCCCGGCGGCAGATGATCGTGCGACCAACGGGTCACTTTGCGCGCGACGATTTCGATTTCGCGGCGCAGTTCCTTCATATTCATTTTAAAAGAGGCCATTAAAAAAACCTGCTGATCGCGGCCGGGCCGATTATTTCTTCTTGCCTTCCGATTTATTCGACTCCTCGCGGGTTTTGCCCGCCAAAGCCGCCGCCATGAATGCGTCGAGATCGCCATCCAACACGGCCTGAGTATTGCTGGTTTCGACGCCGGTCCGCAAATCCTTAACCATTTGGTAGGGCTGCAAAACGTATGAGCGAATTTGATGCCCCCACCCGATGTCCGATTTGGCGTCATGCTCGGCTTGGGTTTCCGCCACACGCCGCTGCAGTTCGAGCTCGTAAAGCCGGGCCCGCAACATGGACCACGCCGCCGCCCGGTTCTTGTGCTGCGAGCGCTCGTTTTGGCATTGCACGACGATTCCCGTCGGCTGGTGCGTCAGCCGAACGGCACTGTCGGTGGTGTTGACATGCTGACCGCCCGCGCCCGAGGAGCGGTAGGTATCGACCCGGACATCGCTCTCGTCGATATCGACGTCGATGTTTTCGTCGACGACCGGATACACCCAGAGCGACGCGAAACTGGTATGGCGGCGCGCATTCGCATCATACGGCGAAATTCTCACCAACCGGTGAACGCCGCTTTCAGTACGCAACCAGCCATAGGCGTTATGCCCCATGACCTTCACGCTGGCCGACTTGATGCCCGCTTCCTCGCCCGGGCTTTCCTCCAGCCATTCGGTTTTGTAGCCATGCTGTTCTGCCCAGCGGATGTACATCCGCAACAGCATTTCGGCCCAATCCTGAGCTTCGGTGCCGCCGGCGCCGGCATGAACCTCGAGGTAGCAATCGTTCGGGTCGGCCTCGCCCGACAGCAGCGTCTCGAGCTCCTCTTTCTGCGAAAATTCGTGCAAGCCCATGATCGCAGCCTCCGCGTCGGCAACGACCTGCGCGTCTTTCTCGGCTTCGCCGAGTTCGATCAGCTCGATGTTGTCGTTAAGGTCCCGTTCGATCCGCCCGATGACATCGAGACTGTTTTGCAGACGGGTCCGTTCGCGCATCAAGGCCTGCGCTTTTTCCGGATCGTCCCACAATTTCGGATTTTCGGCCTGGGCGTTCAGTTCGCTCAGAAGGGCAACGGTCTTGTCGTAGTCAAAGATGCCTCCTCAGCAGTTCCAAGGACTGCTTGATATCATCGACCAACGATTCGATTTCGGCGCGCATCGGCTTATTCCAACATTCCGGCTTGAAAGAGGCGCATTCGGGCGCTTTGTACCCGGCCCGCGGCCGCCGCACAAGAGCAAGAACCCGTCTTGACCGCAATCGGCTTCAATACCATGTGTGCGCGATCCCCGCGAAAAAAGCCCCGGCGCCCTGGCGAAGGTTCAACGCGGAATACCCGCCTTCCTGAACGACGAGCGTGGGAACGCCGAGGCGCCCGATTTGCTCGGCGATTTGCCTCATGCCCCGGCTCGAGACCACGAAGGACCCGGTCGGATCGCCCTTCATGATATCGAACCCCAGCGACAGCACGAGCCAAGTCGGCTTGAACCGCCGGATCGGCCGCAAGGCCGCCTCCAGAACGTCGAGATAGGCGGCATCGTCGATGCCCGCCTTCAGGGGGTAGTTATGGTTATACCCCAGCCCCTCGCCTTCGCCCCGCTCGTCCGCAAAGCCCGAGAAATGCGGATAAGACCGGTTGGGGTGCCCATGAATGGACGATACCAACACATCGCTGCGGCGATAGAAAATATCCTGCGATCCGTTGCCGTGGTGATAATCGATATCGAGCAAGGCAACGCGGCCGTGCGCCGAAAGCCGGTGCGCGGCGATGGCCGCGTTGTTGAAATAGCAAAATCCGCCGAACACGGCCCGTTCGGCGTGATGCCCCGGCGGGCGGCACAATGCATAGGCGATGCGTTCGCCCTGAAGCAGCAAATCCGCCGCCGTCAACGCGCAATCGACGGCGGTGCGGGCAACCCGATAGGCATTGTGGGTCAGCGGCGTAAACGTATCGGCGCAGAAATAGCCGGCACGGCTTTCGAGTTCTTTCGGACGTTTATCGGGCCGCCGGATCGGAAACACTTCGGGATAGACCAGTTGATTGGGGCCGAGTCGCGCACAGACGGCGGCCAGATAATCGACGAGATGCCGGTCGTGCACGGCCCGGATATGATCCTCCCCGAAATGGCGGATCGGATGATGCCCGACCGGCACGCTCTCGAGTCCGCGCAACACGGCGCGAACCCGCACCGGCCGTTCGACATAGCCCTTTTCGCGGAGATGGTGAATATGATGGCCGTCCGTGACGACGATCTTGATCGGCCGCAGCCAGCGGCCCTTTTCGGGAACGAGCCGTTCGGCCGAGGATTGCCGCGGCAGGCGCAGGCGGACCGGATCGTCGCGGAACGAATCGAGTATCCGGCGTACGTAGGCGCTGCGCGGCATCAAGCCGTACTGAGCCCGAAAAATTTGTTCGACCGCCCGGCGCGCCTCGTGTCGGTGCAACACGCCCTTGCGCCCGAGCGGGTCATAAAGCAGCATCGTCAGATAATCTTCGTTCGCCTTGTTGGGAAGAACGTCGAAGAGCGTGCCCTGAACGGGCAATGCCCCGTAGCGCTCGTAGAACCGCATACGCTTGCGGTTGACCGCGATCAGAGTCTTATCCTTAAGCTTTGCCTCCTCATCGGGCGGCACTTCGAGAAACATTCCCCGGCATCCCTTGCCGACAAGGAACTCACGGGTCGCTTCGTACAAGGCGCCGCCGATCCCGCGCGCGGAACGCTCGGGATCGCTCGCGATATATTGCAAATACGCGAATCGTATATCGGGAAAAAAGAACGTCACCGTAAAACCGAATATTCGGTTACGGGTATCTTCCGCGATAAGAATGATCGGTTCGAAGTCACGCTTGGTTTTTTGCGTAAGATGGCGATCAAGGGTATCCGCGATTTCGCTTTCGAACGGAAACGCCCTGCGGAATATCGCCTGAACCTCGCCGAGCTGACGCCGGTCGGCATCGGTCACCAAATCGAACAATCGGCGAAAACGGATCATCTATGTTTTCCGGCAGAAGCTTCAAAAGCAGCGCGGATAGATACCGAAAAACCGGCTAAAAGAACATCCGGATTTTCAGTACAGACCGCCGGTACCGGTTGCCGGCGAGCCGCCGCCGCCACCGTCGCCGGTAACGCCTTCCAAAACGGTCGATTGCCCGGCCGGGACCGTTCCCGGCTTAAACGCTTCGAGGATCACCCGACGATCGCCCGGACCGGCCAGCCGCCCGCTCGTGGCCTCGACCCGAACCAACCGGACGTCCGACGGTATCCGAAACGGCGTCGCCGGCTTGTCCTCGAGGGCGCCGGCCATGAAATCCTTAAAAATCGGGGCCGCAACCGATGCCCCCTGTTCGAGCGGCCCCAACGTACGCGGCTGATCGAAGCCGGCATAGACGCCGACCGCCAAATCGGGCGAAAAACCCAGGAACCAGGCATCCCGGCTGTCGTTGGTCGTGCCCGTCTTACCCGCCAGCGGCTTGCCGACCTCATTGACGCGCCGGCCGGTACCGCGCTCCACGACGCCCTGCAGCATGGAAACCACCTGATACGCGCTTGCCGTCGTCGTCAGGGCCCGGCGCGTATCGGGAATCGAGGGCACGGTCTGTCCGGTCCAAAACGCGGCCCGGCAATCCTGGCAGGCACGCCGGTCGTGGCGAAACACGGTGCGGCCATGGCGATCTTGAATCCGGTCGATCAACGTCGGCGCGATATAACGCCCACCGTTCACCAACATGGCATAGGCCGTCGTCAGCTTGAGCAGGGTGGTTTCCCCTGAGCCCAAAGCCATCGACAATTTCTTGTCCAGCTCATCCATGATGCCGAACCGCTTGGCATAATCGGCGACCTTTTCCATGCCGACCGTCTGCGCGAGCCGCACCGTCATCAAGTTGCGGGATTTCTCGATGCCGAGGCGCATGGTGCTCGGCCCGTAAAATTTCTTGGTGTAGTTGGCGGGCCGCCATTTCGGCAGGCCCGGGCCCTGGTCGATGACGAACGGCGCATCCAGGATAAGCGTCGAGGGCGTATATCCCGAATCGAGCGCGGCGAGATATACGAACGGCTTAAAGGCCGAACCGGGCTGGCGCATTGCCTGCGTGACCCGATTGAATTGGTTGCGTTCGAACGAATACCCGCCGGTCATCGCCAGAATGCGCCCGGTATGCGGATCGAGCGCCACGAGGCCGCCTTCGATCTCGGGCAACTGGCGCAGGGCGAACGTATTCTCCGGATACGGCTGATCTTTCGAATCCGCTTTCACGCGTTCGACCAATACGACATCGCCGCGTTCGAGAACCTGCTTCGGATCGCGCACCGGCGGCCCGATATGCTGTTCTTTCTTCCAGGCCCGCGCCCACTTCATTTCCGCCAGCGGAATATGCGCGCGCGTATCGTCGGCAAACCCGATATAGGCCCGGTCCGGATCCATGCCGACGACCATCGCCAAACGCCATGAGTCATTGCCCTTGGGCATCGGAACCGCCGCCAAGCGGTCCCGCCAAGCGGCATCGAACGGAATTTTAGCGACCGGTCCGCGCCAGCCGTGGCGGCGGTCGTATTCCTGCAACCCGCGCCGCAACACGGTATCGGCCAAATTTTGCAGCCGCGGATCGAGCGTCGTGCGCACCGACAAACCGCCCTTATAAAGCTGGCTTTCGCCGTACCGCTCGGCAAGTTGTTTGCGAACTTCCTCGGCGAAGTACTCGGCCGTGACGAATTCGGTTTCGGAACGCCGGCGGATCTCGATCGGCATCGCCTTGGCCTCGACCGCTTCTTCGTGGCTGATGACACCGTCTTCAACCATCCGGCCGACCACCCAATCGCGCCGTCCCCGGGCCGCATCCGGTTGCTTGATCGGATTGTAATTATTCGGCGCCTTCGGCAACGCCGCCAGGAACGCGACTTCGGCGACGGTGAGTTCGTCGAGCGACTTGTTGAAATAATTCAATGCCGCCGCGGCAACCCCGTAAGAGCCGAACCCGAGATAAATCTCGTTCAGGTAAAGTTCGAGGATGCGCTCCTTGCTGAAGGCGCGTTCCATGCGGAACGACAGGATTGCCTCCTTGATCTTGCGGCGCCAAGAGACTTCGCTACTGAGCAGAAAGTTCTTGGCCACCTGCTGCGTGATCGTCGAGGCGCCGACCAGCCGGCGTTCTTTCCCGAGATTTTTCAAATTCGTAACGGCGGCACGAATAATGCCGAGAAAATCGATGCCCGGATGATAGTAGAAATTCTTGTCCTCGGCCGACAGAAACGCCCGCACCAACCGCTGCGGCATCGCCTTGATCGGGACGAACACCCGTTTCTCGATGGCATATTCGGCCAGCAACCGGCCGTCGCCCGCATGCACGCGGGTCATGACCGGCGGTTCGTAATCGGCCAATTGCTTGTAATCGGGCAATCCTTGACCGTACTGCTGAAACACGAACAGGACGCCGCCTGCTCCGATGACCAGCAGAATCACGCCAACACCCAAAAAAGTCAGCAAAGTCCGGAACATGAGAATAATTAAGCCTTACTGGGCATCGCTGTACATGGAAACCTTTAGCGCGCCGGGAGTATACCCCATCCGACCCGAAAACGTGAGATAGCCAAGAATTATGGCCGGGATAAGGCCAATCGAGTTTACCCCAAATTTACCGGGCCGCTTGCTCGATCCGGGCAAAATAGCGGTCCACGGCCCGGGTCATGGATTGGGCCAATTTCCGGCGGTAATCCTTACGCCGCAAATTACGCTCGTCATATGTGTTCGACAGGAACCCCATCTCCAACAAAACGGACGGAACATCCGGCGCCTTTAAAACCGCGAAACCCGCAAACCGGTGCGTATTGCGCAGCAATTTCGTTTCCTGCTTCAGTTCACCGACCAATAACGTCGCGAAACGGGCCGATTGGTTCATCGTTTCGCGTTGCGCCAGGTCGATGAGAATGTTGGTGACATCGGTATTTTCCTTGCTGAGATCAACCCCGACGATCAAATCCGCCTTATTCTCGCGCTCGGCCAATTCCGCGGCCTCCTTGTCGGACGCCGTCTTCGACAGGGTATGCACCGAAAGGCCCCGAATCCGGCGGTTTTGGATCTTATCGGCATGAACCGAGATGAACAGATCGGCATTGGCCTCGCGGGCGAATTCGACGCGCTCGCGCAATTTGATAAAAACGTCCCGGCCGCGGGTCAGCAGAACCTTATACCGGCCGGTTTTCTCCAGTTGTTCCTTGAATTCCCGGGCAGCCGCCAACGTCAGATGTTTTTCGTAAACGCCGTTAACGCTGATCGCGCCGGGATCGGCGCCGCCATGGCCGGGATCGAGTACGATAATCCGCTTGCGGAACACGAGCCCCTGAGGCTTTCGCGGCGGCAATATGAACGGAAAGCCGGCGACCTGGGGGGTGTCTTGCCGAGCCGACACCGGTGTTGCCGTTTTCTCCGGCGGCACCAACATTCCCGAGCGCGCCCGCGCGGGCGCCGGGTCGATGCTTGCCGTCAGGCTGACCGTTGCCGCCGGTTTCTTTAGGTCGTCGAGGAATGCCGCGTGAGTGGTTTTGGTCAGATCCAAAATGAACCGATGGGAATTTCCGGGCGTCGGCGCCAGGATGCGGGCATTGATCAGCCGCACCGGCGCGCTTACATCGATCACGACGCGGGTCGTTCCCGGCTCGAACAATCCATATCGCAATTTGTCGAGCAGGCCGACCCGTTGGGGCAGCGGCCGTTGCGGCAAGCGCCACCCGACCACGGGAAAATCCAAGACCACCCGATACGGGTCCACGAGGGTGAAAATCTTAACGGCAACGGTGTCGCTGATATCGAACACCACACGGGTCGCCCCGCGATGCTCGCCGGCCCGGATATCGGTCACCACGGCCGCCGGGACGTGGGCCGGAATTTGGGCCGCCGCGATCCCGCTCAGAGCCGTGCCGCCCGTGACGACGGCGGCACAAAAAAGACCGGCAAACGGCAAAACCGCCCTGATCATCCGTGTTATGATCGGTAATCTCCGAATCATGCCTCTGCCCCATCTTCCGGTTTTGTGAGGCCTTTTAACCCGCTTTGAAGAAAAAATGGCAAAAAAGCCCCAAAAACCACCTCAAAACCCCTTGCAGCCCGTTCGGAATGCGGTAATAACAAGATGATTGTCGAACCATTTTCCTACCGTTATCTTAACAGTCAAGGCAACTTGCCGCTAAGCCTGCTTGGAAAATATTCCCGGTTCGAGTAAAAGCGGCCCGTTACTCCGCGATATCATGGCGCTCTCGAAACCGAGCGCCACGCAATATATCTGGTTTTTAGGTTTTTTTATGCCGGTCAGAGCAGCCCTATCCATTCGCGACCAAGCTTCAGCTCCTTTTTTGAGCCAGCATGCCGTCGCCGTAGGCGCCACCGGCTTTTACACAAAATGCGCAGCCGCCGCCCGTCAATCCAATTGGCCGGCGCGGGACGCGTACAGGAGTCTTAAAACAAATGACAACGAAAAAAATGCTCATCGACGCCACCCAACCGGAAGAAACCCGGGTGGTCATTCTAAGCGGGAACCGTCTAGAAAATTTTGATGTCGAGGTTGAATCCCGAAAGCAACTCAAAGGGAATATCTATCTAGCCAAAGTAACCCGCGTCGAACCGTCCCTACAGGCCGCGTTCGTCGACTATGGCGGGAATCGCCATGGATTCTTGGCGTTTAACGAAATTCACCCGGACTATTACCAAATTCCCGTTGCCGATCGCCAAGAGCTGATCAAGGAGCATGAAGCGGCCGAAAAGGCCGAGGAGGAATCTCTCGCCGAAACCGTCGGCGAGGAGGACGGTACGGATGTCGAAACCCTCGGCGGGGACGAAAGCGAAGAAGTCGAAGAACGCCGGCCTTCCGTTCCCCGCAAGCGGTATAAAATTCAAGAGGTCATCAAGCGCCGCCAGATTCTCCTGGTACAGGTCGTCAAGGAGGAGCGCGGGACCAAAGGGGCCGCGCTGACCACCTATCTGTCCCTGGCCGGACGCTACTGCGTTTTGATGCCGAACACGGCCCGCGGCGGCGGCATTTCCCGGAAAATCACGAACGCGGCGGAGCGCAAAAAAATGCGCACGATACTCGGCGATCTCGGGATATCGGAGGGCATGGCCGTCATCATGCGGACCGCCGGAATCAACCGTACCAAAACGGAGATCAAGCGGGATTACGAGTATCTCGTCCGCCTCTGGGATCAAATTCGCAAGGACACCCTGCAATCGAGTGCGCCGTGCCTGATTCACGAAGAAGCCAACCTGATCAAACGCTCTATTCGGGACCTTTACAGCCGCGATATCAGCGAAGTGCTGGTCGAAGGCGAGGAAGGCTACAAGCCGGCAAAGGAATTCATGAAACTGTTGATCCCGTCGCACGCGAAGCGGGTCAAAAAATACGATGAAACCGATATGCCGCTGTTTCAACGCTTTCAGGTCGAAGGGCAGCTCGATGCGATGCTCAGCCCCATCGTACACCTGAAGTCGGGCGGCTATATCGTGATTAATCCCACCGAGGCCTTGGTCGCCATAGACGTCAACTCGGGACGCTCGACGCGCGAACGCAACATCGAAGAAACGGCGCTTCGCACCAATCTGGAGGCATCCGAGGAAATCGCCCGCCAGGTCCGTCTGCGCGATCTTGCCGGGCTGATCGTGATCGATTTCATCGACATGGAAGTCCATCGTAACAACGCGCAGGTTGAACGGCGCCTGAAAGACTGCATGGCCGATGACCGGGCCCGTATTCAGATCGGCCGGATCAGCCATTTCGGCCTGCTGGAACTATCCCGTCAGCGGCTGCGTCCGAGCCTGATGGAAACCAATTTCGAAGCCTGCATTCACTGCGGTGGCACGGGCGTCGTCCGGTCGATCGAATCGACCGCGTTGACCGTTCTGCGCTCGATCGAAGAAGAAGCGACTCAACGCCGCGCCGCGTCGATGACCGTACACACGCCGAGCGGCGTCGCCATGTATCTGCTCAACCAAAAACGGGTCTCCCTGCAAAGCATCGAGGACCGTCACGGCGTCCCCATCACGGTCATTAACGACGATTCCCTGATCCACCCGGATTTCAATATCGAAACGGATAAATCGCCGGCCGGCGATACGGCGGCCAAACCCGAACGGCGGGAAAAAGCCGCCGCGCCCGAGCAGAAAGACACGGAAAAGGACAAGGAAGAAGCGGCCCCTGAAGAAGACGGCAGCCGCAAACGCCGGCGCCGTCCGCGCCGCCGGCGCAAGAGTACCGGCGAGCACGACGGCGAACAGATGTCCGCCGAATCCGGCGCGCCCGATGCCGACGCCGCTTCGGATACCGAGACCGAAACCGAGGCCGACACCGGCCCGCATGAAGACCAGGGCGGCGAAGCGCAGGAGACAAAAACCGACGGCGATGACGCCGCAACGGCGAAACCCCGCCGCCGCGGCCGTCGCGGCGGGCGCCGGCGATCGCGCAAAACCAAAGACCTCGCCGGCGGAGACCCCTCCGAAGCGACCGATACGTACGCCGCGCCGCAAACCGAAACCGCCGAACCGTCCCCTAACGACAAGGCCCCGGTTCAGCAAGAGGCGCACGACGATAAAACCCCCGATTCCCGGGAACACACCGAAACCCCGGAGCGGGAGCGCGAGGAAGAGCCGTTCACGGACCGCGCCGAAGAACCGGCCGATACGGCACCCGAAAACGACCCGATTCCGCAATCGAGCCACACGACCGTTATCGATGTCGGGGCAGCGAAACCGGCCGAGGACGCCAACAGCCAACGCCGGGGGTGGTGGCAGCGTTGAAAGGAAAGAAGGGCCTCTAGATCGGATCATGATTGATCGGAAACATCATTCGGTTCCGATAAATCATGTGAATCCGATCGACATCAATAATTTAGAGCCGATTCACATGGTCATCGGATCGCCATTTCCGTTTGTGGCGATTCCGACCAACCATGATCGGCTCTAACGCCGCCAAGTAATGAGTTTTTCGGCGGCGGAGCGCATGTCGGTCAAGGGCCCGGCGAACGAAAACCGAATGTACCGATTTCCCCGTTCCGGATCGAAATCGGTTCCCGGGGTCACCGCGACACCGGTGTCGGCCAGCATCCGTTTACAGAAATCCGGGCTGTCGTTCGTCATCGTGCCGACGTCGGCATAAAGATAAAAAGCGCCCTCGGCGGAGGCAAACTTGTCGAAACCCGCTTTCGGCAATTCCCGCAAGAGGAGAGCGCGGTTTTCGGCATACTTTTGAACGATCGTATCGAGTTCGGGCCGGCAATCGAAAACGGCCGCCGCCGCGATTTGCGAAAGCGTCGGCGGTGAGATGAAAAAATTTTGCGACAGGCATTCGATCGAACGCAGCATATCCTCGGGCACAACCATCCAACCGAGACGCCAGCCGGTCATAGAAAAATATTTCGAGAAACTGTTGATCACGATCGCATCGTCGGTATAGGCCAGCGCCGTTTGCGCTTTATGCTCGTAGGTAATGCCGTGATAAATTTCATCGGAGATCAATCGGATGCCTTCGGCCCGGCAAAAATCCGTCAATTTCTCGAGTTCGGGGTCGTGAATCATCGTCCCGGTCGGATTGGATGGGCTCGCGACGATTAACCCATCCGGCAATCCATTGGATCTCTCCGCCGTTTCCGCGATCAGCTCCGGTGTCGGTTGAAAATTCGTTTCGGGGCCGGCCGGAATCGACACGGTTTCGATATCAAGGGCATGGAGAATATTCCGGTACGCGGGATAGCCGGGCACCGCCAATGCGACGCGATCCCCCGCCTCGAAGGCACTCAAGAACGACAACACGAAGCCGCCGGATGATCCCGTCGTGACGACAATGCGCTTCGGATCGACGCTCACCCCGTAATAGTCGCGATAATAATCGGCGATACGGCAGCGCAGGTCCGGCAGGCCGAACGAGTCGGTATACCCGAGCCGTTCCGAGTCCAGCGCCGCTTTCGCCGCCGCGATCACCGGCGCCGGCGCCGGGGTGCCGGGCTGGCCGACTTCCAAATGCAGGACATCGTCGCCGCGCGCGGCCCGTTCGTTGGCGGACCGCATAACGTCCATGACGATAAAAGGGGGGATAATCCCGCGTTTGGCGATCTTTAAGGGCATTGTCGGTATTCCATCATTGTAGCCGTTGCCGAATTCACTAAATAATACCCTGCCGGAAGCATGATTTGACGCGGTTCGGCGCGATCACTACCTTTCCGGCATGAGCGGATAGATGACATATAAAAAACGGTTTTTCTGCTTTTTTCTGGCACTCTCGGTCTTTCTCCTGGGGACGGCTCCGCGCGTCCAGGCCCAAGAAGAGAGGATGTCCTTTATCCGGGATGCGGAAATCGAAAGTACCATCCGGACACTATCCGCGCCACTTTTCGAAGCCGTAGGCCTCGAACCCTCGGCCGTCGAGATTTATCTGGTCAACGACAATTCCCTCAACGCCTTCGTCGCCAACGGCCAGAAACTGTTCATCAATACCGGCCTTTTAATGCGCAGTGAAAACGCCAATCAGGTGATCGGCGTTATCGCCCACGAAACCGGCCATATCTCGGGCGGTCATATTTCACGCACTCACGACGTTATCGCGCGCAGCATGGCAACCTCGCTGCTGGCGATGCTGTTGAGCGGCGCCGCGATCGCGGCCGGTGCAGGCCCCGACGTCGGCACCGCCCTCCTGCTCGGCGGTCAACATTTGAGCGAACGGTCTTTTCTGAGTTACTCGAGAACCCAAGAGTCGTCTGCCGACCAAGCCGCCATGACCATCCTCGACAAAACGAATCAATCCGCAAAAGGATATCTCGAATTCCTGAAAATCATCGAAGATCAGGAATTACTCATTTCGGCCCGACAAGACCCCTACGTACGCACCCACCCCGTTACCAGCGACCGCATCGAGGCCATCAGCGCGCATATCGTCAAATCGCCTTTCAGCAAAAGCGAAACGCCCGAGGAAATCGAGGCCCTGTACCGGCGCATGAAGGCAAAGCTCATCGGCTTTATGAGTTCGATTCCGCACACGCTTCGCTTGTATCCGGAAACGGACAACAGCATCGAGTCCCGGTACGCCCGGTCTATCGCGTACTATCGCCGCCCCGACCTGGATAAAGCGCTTGCCTTGATGGACAGCTTGATCGCCGAACACCCGCAGGACCCGTACTTCCACGAGATGAAAGGCCAGATGTTGTTCGAAAACGCGCGACAACCCGCAGCGTTGGAAGCCTATCAAAAGGCACTCGCGCTATCGCCGCAATCGCCGCTCATCATGACACAGGTTGCCCGCATTCAACTGGAAATGAACAACCCCGACATGACGAAAGCCGCCATCGTGCATCTGAAGAACGCTTTGCAGGCAGAACGCACCAGTCCCTTCATTTGGCGCCAGCTCGGCATTGCCTACGGCCGCCTCGGAAACATCGCGCAAAGTTCGTTGGCTCTGGCCGAAGAAGGCCTCTTGATCGGCGATGACGGCGCGGCGCGGTTCCACGCCGGGCGCGCCGAAAAACTCTTGAAGCATGGCTCGCCGGGATGGCTGCAGGCGCAAGATATCCTTCAGGAACTCAACCGGCGGAAAAAGAAAAAGGAACGGTAAAGTTCGCATGCAGTACCGGCGCGCTTTTTTTAAACGCGGAGCCATGAAGCTACCGCGCCAAGCCTTTTTGTGGTCGGCCTGCGCGGTTACCGCCTTGGCCTTGAACGCATGCGTCGTCCGGCAAGCCGAGGTCGATGCCGCCACGGGCCGTCTTGAAATTCTCGCACCTTATCCCGGTTTCGTTCCCATCAGCCCCTACGGCGACTGGGCGATCAAGGGCAATGCCGCCGCCTTGAGCGATCAACTCGTCATGATCGACAAGAAAGGCAAGCATGCGCTGCAGATCAAAACCGGGACGCAAAATTTCGTCCTGGTCCGGCGCACCCAGGCCATGTTGCTGGCGACTCCGTTCCTGCGCTGGGATTGGTTGATGGAGCCCCACGGCGCCGGCACGCACCCGATCCGGCTGGTGGTCGGATTCCACGGCGGCAATCCGCAAAGCCCGAGCTGGGGCAGCGTCCCCTTCAAGTGGCTCGGCGCCGAACTGCCGCCCCATGACCGGGCCCTGGCCATTACCTGGGAGGATTCCGCCCTACAAAGGGGCAATCTGCTGTTTCCGACCAATCAAGCCGAAACCGTTCCGCGCTATGTCATGCGTGGCGGCCGCGAAAACGTCGGGCGGTGGTTCTCGGAATTTCTCGACTTATCGGAACTGTATACGAGCGCCTGGCCCAATGACGATTTCGGCCAGACTCGGATCATGTTCATCGGCATGGCGGTCGCCAAAACCGAAAAACCGACAACCGGCTTGATCACGAATGTCATGTTAACACGCTAGATCGGATCACAATTTCGTTTCTTGTTCTTTGCCGCCTCATCGCGCATCATGCCGCCCGCAAGGCCCAAGCGGGCCGATATACTCAGCAAGGGTTTATAATGATAAAGCATCGCTTTCCGGGCCTGATCCTCATCATCGGTTTGTTGCTTGGAGCGCCGACACAAGCGGCGGATACCAAAACACCGCTCGACAAGCAAGCCGTCGAGAAAATCCTGCGCGACATCTTGCGCGAAAACCCCGAAATCGTCGTCGAGGCCATCGAAACCTATCGCGCCAAGCAGGAAGCTGCGAAACAGGAGAAGGCCCGCGAAACGTTGGCGGCCAAACGCGAGGAATTGGAAAACGGCCCGCTGCTGCCCATCGGCGGCAACCCGAAGGGCACGGTTACGATCGTCGAGTTTTTCGATTATCAATGCGGCTATTGCAAGCGCGTTCTACCGTCGGTCCTGTCCTTGTTGGAATCGGACAAAACGATCAAATACGTATTCACGGAATTTCCGATCCTCGGCCCGGCGTCGCTGCTCGCATCCCAGGCCGCATTGGCCGTCTGGAAAATGGACAAATCCAAATATGTTCCGTTTCACACAGCCTTGATGTCGTCGCGCGGCGGCCTCAATCAGGATAAAATCATGCGGTTGGCGCGCGAAACCGGGATCGATTCGGTCAGTCTCCAGGCACACATGCAAGACCCCGGCATTCAGAAGACCCTGCAGAAAAATATCGAGTTGGCGCAGGCCCTCAACATCAACGGAACGCCGGCCTTCATCATCGGCGACCAGATCGTCCCCGGCGCCGTCGAACTCGACGATCTCAAACGCTTGGTGGAAGCGAGCCGGAAGAATTAGCCGAGCGCAGGACCGAACCGATCTTCGAATGCCCGCGGGTTATTCGAGCGACAATATGGAAAAGCGGTAACCGTTGCGGTCCCGGTCCGCGCCCTCGATCAAGAGCAGAACCGACTTCCGCTTGGCGGCCTTAGCCTTGCCGATTTCCTCGACCACCTGCTGCGGTTGCCAAACCGGCCGCTGATTGACCTGCACGATAACCTCGCCCACCTTGATGCCGTGTTTCAGGTTTTTCACTTCTTCGACCTTGGTCACGACCACGCCGACGGCGCCCCAGCGCAACCCGAAGCCGTCCCGGACTTTTTGCGTGATGGCCATGAACGACAGGCCGAGGCCGGGAATATGAACAAGCGCCGCCTTGTCGATCCGGCGGGCCGGCGGCCAACTGCCGGCGCGCAGGGAAAGCGTCTCCGTTCGATCCGCGCGCCGTACCGTAACGGTCGCAACCTCGCCTGCCTTTATCTTGCCGACGGCCGCGAGCAACCGGTCGAAGGAATCGATCCTTTGGCCGTCGAAGTCGATGATGAGATCGCCCCGTAAAATGCCGGCCCGGTTCGCCGGCGAGCCCAGTTCGACATCGCGCACCAGAACACCGTGCGCTTTCTCCTGGCCCAAGGCGTGCGCGGCTTCGCCCGTTAGCCCCTGAACCTGCATACCGGTAAATCCGGGGCCGCCCTGCGCGCCCGACGATGGAGCATGTTCTTGCGGCGCGGTGGTTCCGAAAAGCGGCGCCAGCAGAAAGACGCCCGCCAATACTCCCACAACAATGCCGCCGATGCCGGCAAATATCGCGTTTCGCATGATCTCCCCCACCCATCATGCATATCATGCAATGTATTTCGATACTACCGGCAGGCCCCTAAACAGGCAACGCCGGAGAGCAAGCTTATAAATACCTTACGAACACCGCACCGGCTTCACGGCCTCGAGTTTTACCAGGGTCATTTCAATGGAAAACTCGGGGTAGTCCTGCACGACGAACGGCACGACGCCGTTCGTCAGCTGCATGACTTCGAGCTCGTAGTCCGGTTCCGCGGCGAGGCTGTCGACCGGGTAAAACGCCATGCGCATCGTCCACCCCTTCCGGTTCA
This sequence comes from Rhodospirillales bacterium, assembly GCA_040904505.1. GTDB lineage: Bacteria > Pseudomonadota > Alphaproteobacteria > Rhodospirillales > CALINB01 > CALINB01. The sequence goes on from JBBDTH010000135.1 coordinate 21,249, forward strand.
GCAAGTCACTCTCGATCGGCATTTTGACCGACCCCGCGACATGCTTCTTGCCGATAAAGGTCACGACGCGCAGCGGCCCTTTTTTCGACGCGCCGTCGAAAAGAACGTACGGAACGAGCCGTTTGCCCTGCTCCGCTTGTTCTATGATCTTCAAAAGATGTTTGATCGGGAAAATCGCGTCCTCTGACAAGTTCAACGTTTTCTTCTTGGGCTCTTGATAAGTGACGCTGCCGGTCCCCGGAACGCTCTTAACTTTTGCCTGTCCCTTGATGGACTCTTTTTTGCCGTCGCTTTTATCGACCATGGAAAAACGGAGGGATAATCCGTCGAATGATTCCCAGGTTGCGTAGCGGATATCGCTGTTGAAGGTTTTGCCGTCTAACGTATTCATGTCCATGCGCCAGGTTTGCCCCGTGATCCAGCCGTCGCAGGATTTTTCGAATTGGATCGTCATCAAGCCGTTGCCGGAAATAAGGCTCGATCCCGACTGGGGCTTGGTCAGCTTGATCGAATAAATCGCCCGGTGCGGCGTGAGCTGCGCCGCCTGCGCGGAGCATGGCCCGAAGCCCGCCACGAAGGCTAGCGGCCAAACCAGGGCCAACCACAGAAGGATACGTCGGGATTTCGGCATATGAACGATGTTCCCATGAAGACGGTCAAGTTCACCATAGTGACTTCGAAAGCCCCCGGAAAGCAGTTCTTGCGCCGAACCGGCGGGCACGATATCCAATCATGTGCGAGATAGTGTTTAATCGTTAATTACGTCACACCCTGGAATTTTCCGTGAGTCCGCTCCGCGTCTTAAGCATTTTCGGCACCCGGCCCGAGGCCATCAAAATGGCCCCGGTCATTACGAGCCTCGCCGAAACGCCGGCCATCGAATCGATGGTTTGCGTGACGGCGCAACATCGCACGATGCTCGATCAAGTGCTCGATTTGTTCTCGATCCGGCCCGATGCCGATCTCGATATCATGAAACCGGGGCAAGATCTCACCCATATCACCACGGCAGTCCTGACCGGCGTCGGCCGGGTTCTCGACGACCTCAAACCGGACCGCGTTCTCGTGCACGGCGACACGACGACCACCTTCGCCGCCGCGCTGGCGGCTTTTTACCGGCGGATTCCCGTCGGCCACGTCGAAGCGGGTCTCAGAACCGGCAATCGGTATGCGCCGTTCCCCGAAGAGATCAACCGCACCCTAACCGACGCGCTCGCCGAT